>NZ_DIMK01000057.1:0-54898 GCF_002425525.1 Pseudomonas sp. UBA5568
TGCGGTTCTGCTCCAGTAGCTGCTTGGCGGCATTGAACACTTGCAGGCACTGGCCGCAACGCACCACGCCACGGGCCACGCTCAACTGGTGGTGGGTGACACGAAAGCTGGTCTGGCAATGCGGGCACTGGGTGACGAAACTGTCGGTCATGCGGCAATCCGGAGGCTGTGCTGAGGGCTATTCTAGGTTCGACTAGCGGCGGCGACCACTGATTCGCACCCAGCCATCGCGAACGACGATAGGGTCCAGGTCGAAATCGGCAGCGTAGGCGGCGGCCACTTCTTCGCCTTGTTCAGCGAGAATGCCCGACAACGCCAGCAGACCGCCCGGGCGGACCAGGCCGCTGAGCTGCGGTGCCAGCGACACCAGTGGCCCGGCCAGGATGTTGGCCACCAGCACGTCGGCCTGCATGGCAGGCATGTGCTCGGGCAGGTACAGCGCGAACAGCTCGTCGGCAATGCCGTTGCGTTGGGCATTGTCGCGAGAGGCTTCGATCGCCTGCACGTCGATGTCCGTGCCTACCGCTTCGCGCGCGCCCAGCAACAGTGCAGCGATCGCCAGAATGCCCGAGCCACAGCCAAAGTCCAGCACCTGGGTGCCCTGCAACTGCTGACCGTCGAGCCACTCAAGGCACAGCGCCGTGGTGGGGTGCGTGCCCGTGCCGAACGCCAGCCCAGGATCGAGCAACAGGTTCACGGCGTCCTTTTCCGGAGCATCGTGCCAGCTCGGCACGATCCACAGCCGGCGGCCGAAACGCATCGGCTGGAAATTGTCCATCCAGCTGCGTTCCCAGTCCTGGTCTTCGATCACTTCGGCCTGGTGCTGGGGCAGCTCGACGCCCGTCAGCAGGCGCAGGTGCGCGAACACCTGTTCAGGGTTGGTGTCAGCCTCGAACAGGGCCAGCAGGTGGGTGTGCGACCACAGCGGCGTGGTATTGAGGTCTGGCTCGAAGATGGGTTGATCTTCGGCGTCCATGAAGGTGACCGATACCGCGCCGACTTCCAGCAGCGCGTCTTCGTAGGTTTCGGCTTGTTCCGGGCTGATGGCCAGACGTACTTGCAGCCAGGGCATGGCGTGTACCTTTGATAGATCCAGAAGGGCAGCCCAAGGCTGCGCGGAGCCTGGCAGTTTACGCGAGTGCGTAGGGTTTGTAGAGACGCCTGCGCCTGTCAGGTGCCGGTGCCTAGACAAAGCACAGGGACAGGGATTCAGCCCGGTAGGCGGGCTTGTCCTCGTCTTTTATCTCCAGCGTGGCGATGGCCTTGAGCAACCATTGGCCGGGGCGCTTCTGCTGCACATCGGCCAGCTCGACATGCAGGCGCACCTGGCTGTCGACCTTCACCGGCTGAATGAAGCGCACGCTGTCCAGGCCGTAGTTGACGACCATCTTCAGCCCCTGCGGCAAGACCAGGATGTCCTCGATCAGCGTAGGAATCAGGGACAGGGTCAGAAAGCCATGGGCGATGGTGCCGCCGAACGCGGTTTGCGCAGCTCGCTGCGGGTCAACGTGGATGAACTGATGATCGCCAGTCGCCTCGGCGAAACGATCGATACGCTGCTGGTCGATGGTCAGCCAGGCCGAGTGGCCGAGGGACTTGCCGACGTATTGGGTAAGCGCGGTGGCCGGCACTAGCGGCATGGTAATCCTCCTGGGTATGAAATGGCACGCGCGTGCAAGATCAGCATGCTTGGCCAGGCCGGTCAAGTTGCGCTCGGCGCGGGCAGCCTGCGCATGCTTATAATGAGCCGCACGCCTGAAGGAGAACGTTATGCTGTTGCGGGGTTTGACCTGGCTGGTGCTGTTCCAGCTGTTGGGGACGGCAGTCAATCATCTGTTGGTTCCCGTCCTGCCGGGGCCGATCATCGGCCTGTTGCTATTGCTGGGTTTTCTGATGGTGCGCGGCGAGGTGGGTGCGCCCCTCAACGAAGCTGCCGGCAGCCTGCTGCGCTACTTGCCGCTGTTGCTGGTGCCTCCGGCCGTGGGGGTGATGGTGTATGCCCGTGACATCGCCGCCGACTTCTGGGCCATCGTCGGTGCGCTGTTGATTTCCTGCCTGCTGACGCTGGTGGTGGTGGGCGTGCTGATGCAGAAACTCATTCATCGTCAGGCCCGGCGCGAGGACCAGCCATGATGCTCGACTGGCAAGGCGCATTGGATGCAGTGGTCCATCACCCGTTGTTCGGCATTGGCGTGACCCTGGGGGCCTACCAGCTGGTGCTGGCCGGGTATGAGAAGACCCGCTGGATCTTCCTGCAGCCGGTGCTGGTGTCGATGGCCCTGGTGATCGGCGTGCTGCTGCTGTGCGGCATCGACTACGCCGAATACCGCAAGAGCACCGAAATCATGAACATCCTGCTGGGCCCTGCCACCGTGGCCTTGGCGGTGCCGCTGTTCCTGAACCTGCGGCGCATTCGCCAGTTGTTCTGGCCGACCTTGACTACGCTGGTACTCGGAGGCCTGTTCGCCACGGTGTGCTGCCTGTTGCTAGGGTGGTGGTTTGGCGCCGAGCACATGATCCTGATGACCATGGCGCCCAAGTCCGTCACCTCGCCCATCGCGATGCTGGTAGCCGAGCAGATCGGTGGCGTGGCGGCGCTGGCTGCGGTCTTCGTGCTGATTACCGGGGTGATCGGGGCCATTTTCGGGCCTGCCTTGTTGAGCCGCTGCGGTGTGCTCAGCCCCGAAGCGCGGGGCATGTCCCTGGGCATCACGGCCCACGCGGTCGGCACCTCGGTGGCCTTGCAGGAAAGTGACGAATGCGGCGCCTTCGCCGCGCTGGCGATGAGCCTGATGGGCGTGGCAACGGCAGTGTTCCTGCCGCTGGCCGTCAGCCTGGTGGCTTGAGGAGTGATGATGATGCTACCGCTGTTTCCCCTCGACACCGTGCTGTTCCCAGGGTGTTTTCTCGACCTGCAGATTTTCGAAGCCCGCTACCTGGACATGATCGGGCGTTGCATGAAACAAGGCGAAGGCTTTGGCGTGGTCTGCATCGTGGAGGGCGAGCAGGTCGGCAAGGCGCCGCCTGTGGTGGCGTCCATTGGCTGCGAAGCGGTGATCCGCGATTTCGTCCAGCAGGACAATGGCCTGTTGGGTATTCGCGTCGAAGGGGTGCGGCGTTTCGATCTGCAGGCCACCGAAGTGCAAAAGGATCAACTGCTGGTGGGGCAGGTACAGTGGCTGCCTGAGCTTGACGACAGCCCCTTGGAGGAAGCGGACGACGACTTGCTGGCCCTGCTGCTGGCCTTGGGCGAGCACCCGATGGTCGAGGCGCTCGACATGCCCCGGCCTGTGGACGGGCGTCAGGCGCTGGCCAACCAACTGGCCTACCTGCTGCCCTTCACCGAGCAAGACAAGCTGGACTTGCTGGCCCAGGACTCGCCTGAGCAGCGGCTGGGCGAGATCCACAGGTTGCTCGAGCGCATCCAGGGTGAGCTGTTTGCCTGAATAGCGCCTGGCGTCAGTACTGGTACCTGAGCAGGGCGTGGGGCAGGGCGTGGGTGGCAAAGAAGGCCAGCAAGGCGATGCAGGCCGGCAATACCAGCCACCAGACCTTCAGGGGCAGGGCCGGCAGGGTCTGACGGTACTGGGACAACGTCAGGCTGATCGCGCAGACGCAGCAGGCCAGCAGGGCGCCGGCCAGGATGTCGGTGGGCCAGTGTGCACCCAGGTATACCCGCGACAGGGCAATGGCCAATGCCGGAATGCAACCCAGCATGATCCAGGTCAGGCGCATGCGCGGTGGCTGGCCGCGGCCGGCGAGCACCGCCAGCACCAGAAAGAACGCAAACGACGCCGAACTGTGGCCGCTGGGCATACTGTAGCTGGTCAGCGGGTCGGTCAGCACTTCCGGCCGAGCCCGGGCGAACAGCCACTTGAGCGTGCCATTGGCGATGGCGGTGCCCATCAGCGCCCCAGCTGCGAAGAAAGCGTGCCGCCACTGGCGTACCACCAGCAGCAAGCCTGTCAGCAGCCCGCCGAGGAAGAACTGGGTGCGAAAATCCCCGAGCCGCGTCACCACCACCACAGCGCCGTCGATGGCCTGGCTGCGATGCTCCTGGACCAGCGTCATCACCCCGTCGTCGAAGGCGTGCAGGTAGGGCCAGCCAAGAAATACCCCGGCCAAGGCCAGCAGGCACAGGGCACCAATCAGCCGTGTGCCGTGGCGACGGTCGCGGATGCTGGTGCTCAGGCTAAGACCGATGATCACCGCCAGCGTGCCGAAAATGATCCCGGCCTGGGGCCAGAAGCCTTCGGGCAGGGGCAGGCGCATGGCCGCACCGGTGGCCCAACCGGGCAGCAGGTAGGCGATCGACCACCCTGCGGCTGCCACCAGGCTCACTGCGATGAACCGCAGCAGCGGCATGTCGAACATGCCGGCGACCATTGGCAGCATGGGCCGCAACGGGCCGATGAAACGGCCTACGAGCAGGCTGGCGATGCCATAGCGCTTGAAGTAGGTTTCGGCGCTGCCGATCCATTCCGGGTGGTGCCGCAACACCGGCAGGCGGCGAATGTTCTGGTGGAAATGCTTGCCGATCATGTAGGACAGCGCGTCACCCAGTAACCCGCCCAAAAAGCCCAGCAGCAAGGTTTCGCCAAGGCCCAGCACACCGCTACCTGCCAGCACGGCTACCGCAAACAGCAGCACCGTGCCTGGAACGATGATGCCGGCGATGGCCAGGCATTCGATGCACGCGACCAGGAAGATTGCGACGCCAAGCCACTGTGGGTTGGCACCCAGCCAACCGGTCAGGCCGTCGAGCCATTGTTCCATGGTTCAGCTCTCTTGTTCGATGATGGAGAAGTCACGGCCTTCGACCTGGCCGCGCCGCAATGGGTTGCGTGTGCAGAACCGGGCGTATGCGGCGTCGACGAAGCGGTACGGCAGGTGCTCGTCACGCCCGTGGGGAATGCCCAGACGGGCTGCCTGGATCACCCGCGGCACCGGGTTGGCGCAGTCGTCCACATACAGCCGCTGCGGGTCGAAGCGCTGCGCATCCCAATGTGGCACCTTGAGGCCCAGCGCCCGGCACAACAGCGTCTGCCCCGCGCACAGGCGCTCGACGGAGCGCAGGTTGCCGCTGGCGTCGGGGTTGTTCAGGTGCATCTGCGCCAGGCTGTCGGGCCCTGAGAGGGCGTCCTGCCACGGGTAGGCGGACTTGATGAGCACCGCATTGCCGGGGCCCTGGGCGCTGAAGTTCAGGGAGTCGCCGCCGCGGGCGTAGTACATATAGATGTGTCCGCCATCGAGAAACAGCGCCTTGCGCTTCTCGGTGTAGCCCAGCGACGCATGGCTACCCTTGTCGGTGAGGTAATAGGCCTCGGTCTCGATGATGCGGGCGGCAAGCCACAAGTTGCCCTGGCGGTGGCGAATGACCTTGCCCAGCAGGGCTTTGGCCAAGGTTTGGGCGTCGCGGTCGAAAAAGCTGTCTGGCAGTGCTGGCATGCAAGGGCTTCGCAGGCTAAAGGCATGAGGGTAACAGGCGCCACCTTAACCGAATCTGAAACCTTCGAACATGTGACGGCGCAGGGCAGAGATTTCCACAGAGTTCTGCTTCCTTATGGATAAGACCGGTTACATCTTTCCTACAGATTTGCCACAGCTTTTTCTACCATCCGCCACCCACCGCTGGGCGTACACCTGCGCGACAGTTATAATCAGCCGTTTCCCCACCGCCAAGACACCGAGCCCATGACTGAGTCCGTTCTTGACTACATGACCCGCCTGGGTCGCGCAGCCCGTGAAGCCTCCCGGGTAATCGGCCGTGCCAGCACCGCGCAGAAGAACCGTGCCCTGCACGCTGCCGCCGACGCGCTGGATGCAGGCCGTGACGCGCTGATCGCAGCCAACGAGCAGGACTTGGCCCATGGCCGTGCCTCTGGGCTGGAAGCCGCGTTGCTCGACCGCCTGGCCCTGACCCCGGCGCGCATCGACGGCATGATCACCGGCCTGCGGCAGGTCGCCAGCCTGCCGGACCCGGTCGGCGCCATTCGCGACATGAGCTACCGCCCATCGGGTATCCAGGTCGGCAAGATGCGCACGCCGCTGGGCGTCATCGGCATCATTTACGAATCACGCCCGAACGTCACCATCGACGCAGCCAGCCTGTGCCTGAAGTCAGGCAATGCCACGATTCTGCGCGGCGGCTCCGAAGCCATCCACTCCAACCGCGCGATTGCCGCCTGTATCCAGCGCGGCCTGGCGGCGGCGGGCTTGCCCGCCGCCGTGGTTCAGGTGGTGGAAACCACCGACCGCGAGGCGGTGGGCGCGCTGATCAGCATGCCCGAGTTCGTCGATGTCATCGTACCGCGCGGTGGCCGGGGCCTGATCGAGCGCATCAGCCGCGACGCACGGGTACCGGTCATCAAGCACCTCGACGGTATCTGCCATGTCCATGTCAGCCAGCATGCCGACCTGGACAAGGCCTGGCGCGTGGCGTTCAACGCCAAGACCTACCGCTACGGTATCTGCGGGGCGATGGAAACGCTGCTGGTGGACCAGCTGGTCGCCGAGCGCTTCCTGCCCGAAATGGCGCGCCGTTTCCAGGAGAAAGGCGTTGAGCTGCGCGGTTGCGAGCGTACCTGTGCGCTGATCGACGCGCACGCGGCCAGCGAGGACGACTGGCACACCGAGTACCTCGATGCCGTACTGTCCATCCGTGTGGTGGACAGCCTGGATCAGGCCATCGAGCACATCAACCATTATGGTTCGCATCACACCGACTCGATCATCACCGAGCATCAGGGGGAGGCGCGCCAGTTCATGGCTGAAGTGGACTCGGCCTCCGTCATGCTCAACACCCCGACGTGCTTCGCCGACGGGTTCGAATATGGCCTGGGTGCCGAGATCGGCATTTCCACCGACAAGCTTCACGCCCGTGGCCCGGTCGGCCTCGAAGGCCTGACGTGCGAGAAATACGTGGTGATCGGCGACGGTCAACTGCGCGGCCAGGAGTCCTGCTGAGTTGAGTCAGGCCCAGGCAGTTCGCCGCGTCGGCATTCTTGGCGGCACCTTCGACCCGGTCCACATCGGCCACCTGCGCAGTGCGCTCGAAGTCGCCGAGTTCATGGCCCTGGACGAGCTGCGCCTGTTGCCCAATGCTCGCCCGCCGCACCGAGACACGCCGCAAGTGGCCGCGCACGATCGCCTGGCCATGGTGCAGGGCGCCGTCGCGGGCGTTGCAGGCCTGAGCGTGGACGCGCGTGAACTGGCACGGGACAAGCCGTCGTACACCATCGATACGCTGGAGTCGATCCGTGCCGAGCTTGCCGCTGACGACCAGTTGTTTCTGGTGCTGGGCTGGGACGCCTTCTGCGGACTGCCCGGCTGGCACCGCTGGGAAGAACTGCTGCAACACTGCCACATCCTGGTGCTGCAACGCCCGGATGCGGATGTAGACCCCCCCGACGAACTGCGCAACCTGCTGGCTGCCCGTTCGCAGAGCGATCCCACCGCCATGTCCGGCCCGGCGGGAAACATTTCGTTCGTCTGGCAGACACCGCTTGCGGTGTCAGCTACACAGATCCGACAGCTGCTGGCCAGCGGCAGGTCGGTGAGGTTCCTGGTGCCGGACGCCGTACTGGCCTACATCGAGGCGCACGAACTGTATCGTGCGCCCAACTGACGGTGCCCCTGGCACCTCATCCTACGAGTTGAACGAGTTTTATATGACCAAGCAGAAAATTTACGGCGACGAACTGGTCGCAGTGACCACGGCAGCGCTTGAAGACGTCAAGGCCCAGGATATCCAGGTCATCGACGTGCGTGACAAGCACAGCCTGACCGATTACATGATCATCGCCACCGGTACCTCCAACCGTCAGATCAACGCCATGGCCGAGAAGGTCCGCGAGGCAGTCAAGGCCAAGGGCGCCCAGCCTCTGGGTGAGGAAGGCAAGGGCGACAGCGACTGGGTGCTGCTGGACCTCAACGATGTCATCGTGCACATGATGACTGCGGCTGCACGCCAGTTCTACGACCTCGAACGCCTGTGGCAGGGCGCCGAGCAGAGCCGCGCCGCCGATGGCAAGCACCACAGCCCGGACCATGTCCACGAGTACTCCGACAAGCTCAAAGATCGCGAATAAGGAAAGCGCCGTGCGTCTGCGCCTGATCGCGGTTGGCTCGCGCATGCCGAAGTGGGTCGAGGAGGGCTGGCATGAGTATGTCAAGCGCCTGCCGGCCGAACTATCGCTCGAGCTGGTGGAAATACCGCTGAACACCCGCGGCAAGAATGCCGACGTCGCCCGCCTGATTCGCCAGGAGGGCGAAGCCATGCTCAGCAAGGTGCAACCCGGGGAGCGCGTCGTAACCCTGGAGGTCCATGGCAAGCCGTGGAGCACCGAACAGCTGGCAGGTGAACTGGACCGCTGGCGCCTGGATGCGCGCACGGTGAATCTGATGGTGGGTGGGCCCGAAGGGCTTGCGCCGCAAGTGTGCGCCCGCGCCGATCAGCGCTGGTCCCTGTCGCCGCTGACCTTGCCGCACCCGCTGGTCAGGATACTCATCGGCGAGCAGGTCTATCGGGCCTGGACGGTGTTGTCCGGGCATCCCTACCACAAATGAGCCTGTAAGCAGCCCGATGTCGCAGCCGATCCGCCTCAAGGACCACGAAAAAGACGCCCGTCTGGTGCGCAACCGCGTCGTGGTCGGCGCCGTGGCGGTCATGCTGCTCATCTGCGTGCTGATTGCGCGGCTGTATTACCTGCAGATCATCCAGTACGACTACCACTCCACGCTGTCTGAGAACAACCGGGTGCACGTGCAGCCGATTCCGCCGACACGCGGGCTGATCTTCGACCGCAACGGGGTAGTGATCGCCGACAACCGGCCCAGCTTCAGCCTGTCCATGACCCGTGAGCGTGCGGGAGACTGGCAGCAAGTGCTGGACAGCATCGTCGAGATACTGGAACTCACTCCAGACGACCGCGCACTGTTCGAAAAGCGCATGCGCCAGGGACGCAGGCCGTTCGAGCCGGTACCCATCCTGTTCGAACTCAACGAGGAACAGATCGCCCGTGTGGCGGTGAACCAGTTCCGCTTGCCAGGGGTGGAGGTGGTCGCCCAACTGGTGCGTCACTATCCACAAGGGGCGCATTTCGCGCATTCGGTGGGCTACGTCGGGCGTATCAACGAGAAAGAGCTCAAAACCCTGGACCCTGTGAACTACAGCGGCACGCACCACATCGGCAAGACTGGTATCGAGCGGTTCTACGAGGCCACACTACACGGCCAGGTCGGCTACGAAGAAGTCGAGACCAACGCCCGCGGCCGTGTGCTCAGGGTGCTCAAGCGTACCGACCCCAAGCCTGGCAAGGACATCGTGCTGAGCCTGGACATCAGGTTGCAGGAAGCGGCCGAAGCCGCCCTGGCCGGGCGCCGTGGTGCGGTGGTGGCGCTCGACCCACGTACCGGCGAAGTGCTCGCCATGGTGAGCCAGCCCAGCTTCGACCCCAACCTGTTCGTCACCGGCATCAGCTTCAAGGCCTATGCCGAACTGCGTGATTCGATCGACAGGCCGCTGTTCAACCGCATCTTGCGCGGCCTTTATCCGCCCGGTTCGACGATCAAGCCAGCCGTGGCCATCGCCGGCCTGGACAGCGGCGCGGTGACCCCGAGCAGCCGTGTGTTCGACCCTGGGTACTACCAGCTGCCCAACTACGATCACAAATACCGTAACTGGAACCGCTCGGGTGACGGCTGGGTGGACCTGGACACCGCCATCATGCGTTCCAACGACACCTACTTCTACGACCTGGCCCACAAGATGGGCATCGACCGGTTGTCCAGCTACATGAACAAGTTCGGCATCGGTCAGCGGGTGTCGCTGGACATGTTCGAAGAGTCCGCAGGGTTGATGCCGTCGCGGGAATGGAAGCGGGCTACGCGCCGGCAGGCCTGGTTCCCGGGCGAAACCCTGATCCTGGGTATCGGCCAGGGCTACATGCAGGCCACGCCTCTGCAATTGGCCCAGGCGACGGCGCTGATTGCCAACAAGGGTGTATGGAACCGGCCGCACCTGGCCAAGACCATCGAAGGGGAACCACCGGTGGATGAAAACCCGATGCCGGACATCGTGCTGCGCGACAAGGCCGATTGGGCGCGTGTGACCCACGGCATGGAGCAGGTGATGCACGGCGCGCGCGGTACCGCCCGCAAGGCTGCCATCGGTGCCCAGTACCGCATCGCCGGCAAAAGTGGTACCGCACAGGTGGTGGCCATCAAGCAGGGCGAGAAGTACGACCGCAACAAACTTCAGGAACGTCACCGCGACCACGCCTTGTTCGTGGCCTTCGCACCGGCAGAAGACCCCAAGATCGTGGTGTCGGTCATGGTCGAGAACGGCGAGTCGGGCTCTGGGGTGGCTGCGCCTGTGGTGCGCCAGATCATGGATGCCTGGCTGCTGGACGAAAACGGCCGGCTCAAGCCTGAGCTTGCGCCGGTTACCGCTACTCAGGAGTCGCCGCTGTGATGAACAATTTCGATCGCATGCTCTCCAGCGAGGATGTGATGCGTCGGCGCGCCAGCTTCCTGCAGCGCATCCACGTCGATGGTCCCCTGCTGATCATCCTCCTGACCCTGGCCGCGGGCAGCCTGTTCGTGCTGTATTCGGCCAGCGGCAAGAACTGGGACCTGTTGCTCAAGCAGGCCACCTCGTTTGGCATCGGCCTGGTATCGATGTTCGTCATCGCCCAGCTCGAGCCACGGTTCATGGCGCGCTGGGTGCCACTGGCGTACCTGACCGGGGTATTGCTGCTGGTGATGGTGGACGTCATGGGCCACAACGCCATGGGTGCAACGCGCTGGATCAACATACCCGGGGTGATACGCTTCCAGCCCTCCGAGTTCATGAAGATCATCATGCCGGCGACCATCGCCTGGTACCTGTCCAAGCGCACCCTGCCGCCGCACCTCAAGCATGTGGCCATCAGCCTGGTACTGATTGGCGTGCCTTTCATTCTGATCGTGCGCCAACCGGACCTGGGGACGGCGTTGCTGATTCTGGCCTCCGGTGCTTTCGTCCTGTTCATGGGCGGCCTGCGCTGGCGCTGGATTCTCAGCGTGCTGGCGGCAACGGTGCCGGTGGCGGTGGCCATGTGGTTTTTCGTGATGCACGACTACCAGAAGCAGCGGGTGCTGACCTTCCTCGACCCGGAGAGCGACCCGCTGGGCACGGGCTGGAACATCATCCAGTCCAAGGCGGCGATTGGGTCTGGCGGCGTATTTGGCAAGGGGTGGCTGCTGGGCACGCAGTCGCACCTGGACTTTCTGCCTGAAAGCCACACCGACTTCATCATCGCCGTGCTGGGCGAGGAGTTCGGTCTGGTGGGCATTTGCCTGTTGCTGATCGTGTACCTGCTGCTGATCGGGCGTGGCCTGATGATCACGGCGCAGGCACAGACATTGTTCGGCAAGCTGCTCGCTGGCAGCTTGACCATGACATTCTTCGTATACGTATTCGTCAATATCGGGATGGTAAGTGGCCTTCTGCCCGTCGTCGGCGTGCCCTTGCCCTTCATTAGCTATGGCGGAACTTCATTGGTGACGCTGCTGTCAGCGTTTGGCGTTCTGATGTCGATCCACACGCATCGAAAGTGGATCGCACAGGTTTGAATAAGGTGAACAATTACATGCAAGCAGTGCGTAACTGGGCTACCCGTTGTGCGCCGTGGTTTGGTGCGGTGAGCCTGTTTGGCGCTGTACAGCTGGCCGAGGCCGGCGACTACGACAACTCGCCCCAGGTGGCCGAATTCGTTGGCCAGATGAGCCGCGACCATGGTTTTGCCCCAGAACAACTGATGGGCGTGTTCCGTGAAGTGCAGCGCAAGCAGTCGATCCTCGATGCGATTTCGCGGCCAGCCGAACGGGTCAAACCCTGGAAGGAATACCGCCCGATGTTCCTCACCGACGCGCGCATTGCGCGGGGCGTGGACTTCTGGCGCCAGCACGAAGCCGTGCTGGCAAGGGCCGAGCAGGAATATGGGGTGCCGGCACAATACATCGTGTCGATCATTGGCGTTGAAACCTTCTTCGGGCGCAACACGGGCAACTTCCGAGTGCTCGACGCGTTGTCCACCCTGGGCTTCGATTATCCCCCACGCGCCGAATTCTTCCGCAAGGAACTGCGTGAGTTCCTGCTGCTGGCCCGTGAAGAACAACTCGATCCCCTGACCCTCAAGGGCTCCTATGCCGGGGCCATGGGGCTGCCGCAGTTCATGCCCAGCAGCTTTCGCAACTACGCCGTGGACTTCGACGGTGATGGGCACATCAACATCTGGACCAACCCCGATGATGCCATCGGCAGCGTGGCGAACTACTTCAACCGCCATGGCTGGATGGCCGGGCAGGGCGTCGTCAGCCGCGCCACCGTGCAGGGCGAGCGCGCCGATCAAGGCCTGACCACCGGTATCGAGCCGGCCAGCACGGTCGGGGAGTTGCGTGCCCTTGGCTGGTCGGTTCATGATTCGCTGCGCGATGATCTGCCCGTCACGGCCTTCCGCCTGGAGGGTGAGAACGGCCCCGAGTACTGGGTGGGCTTGAAGAATTTCTACGCGATCACTCGCTACAACCGCAGCGTGATGTATGCCATGGCGGTGCATCAGCTTGCGCAACAGCTGGTCCAAGCACGGGGCGTCAACTAATGCGCGCAATTTTCTCTACCACCTCCTTCAAGCTGGTCACCTGCGCCGCCATCGGCCTGGCGTTGGTCAGTTGCTCCTCCAGCCGCCCGGCGCCCAAGAGTTCCAGCGGCGCGAGCGTGGTGCGCAGCCAGCCCGGCCTGGACATCAACCGTGCCCACAAGGACGGTGCGCCGTGGTGGGATGTGGACGTCAACAAGATCCCCGATGCCACGCCCACCCTGCACACCGGCAACTACAAGGCCAACCCCTACACCGTCCTGGGCAAGACCTACTACCCGATGCAGGATGCGCGCAACTACCGCGCCGAGGGCACGGCGTCGTGGTATGGCACCAAGTTCCATGGTCAGAACACCGCCAACGGCGAGCTGTACGACCTGTACGGCATGAGTGCCGCGCACAAGACGCTGCCATTGCCCGCCTATGTAAAGGTGACCAACCTGGCCAACGGTCGCAGCGTCATCCTGCGGGTGAACGATCGCGGCCCGTTCTATTCCGATCGCATCATCGACCTGTCGTATGCGGCGGCGAAGAAGCTGGGCTACGCCGAGATCGGTACTGCCCATGTGCGCGTCGAAGGCATCGACCCCCAGCAATGGTGGGCTCAACGCGGCCAGACGCCGCCCATGGTGCTCAAGGAGCCCCAGGTGGCCCAGACCCAGGCGATCCCGGCCAGCTCCGGTCGGGTAGAGCAGTGGACGCCACCGCCGCAGCAGCATGCGGCGCCGGTGGTGCCGGTGCAGGTCGGTGGCAACAACGTGCCTGCCGGCACTGGCGGCAGCTTCCTGCAGGTCGGCGCATTCGCCAACCCCGATGCGGCCGAGCTGCTGCGCGCCAAGCTCAGCAGCATGGTCAGCGCACCGGTGTTCATCAGCTCGATCGTACGCAACCAGCAGACGCTGCATCGCGTACGCCTGGGGCCGATCAACAGCGAGGGTGAAGTCCAGCAGGCGCAGAACAGCATCCGCCTGGCGAACCTGGGGCAGGCCAAGTTGGTCACAGCTGACTGACCAGGCGTCCCGACAGGGTGACTGACCCCTCGCGCACGCTATGAACAGCCTGCGGGTGGGGTCCACCTAGGGACAAGAGCGGTGCAAAGTGGCGGTTTTGTCATGAATTGACAGGCCCAGCCATGTACAATGCCGGTTTTGCCCGCAGCGGCACCCTGTCGCACGTTGCCGGGCCAGGCCCCAGGCCAATAACTAGACTGACCGGTGCTGGGCCGTGTGCTTGCCCAGAAAACATCTCCAGACCATTAGCGATTTTCGAGAGACGGATGAACATCACCAACCTTGCCAAACGACTTTGCTTGCCCGTATTGCTCCTGCTCACCCCGGTGGCCTTCGCGGCCGAGCAGATGACGCCCGCGCCGCCTCAACTGGCAGCCAAGTCCTACGTACTCATGGACGCGTCCAGCGGCAACGTGCTGGTCGAGAACAACGGTGACGAGCGTCTTCCGCCAGCCAGCCTGACCAAGCTGATGACCGCCTACATCGCCACGCTGGACATCCGCCGTGGCCAGATCGGCGAAAACGACCCGGTGACCGTCAGCGAAAACGCCTGGCGCACCGGCGGTTCGCGCATGTTCATCAAGGTGGGCAGCCAGGTGACCGTCAGCGACCTGCTGCACGGCATCATCATCCAGTCCGGCAACGATGCTTCCGTCGCCCTGTCCGAGCACATCGCCGGCAGCGAAGACGCTTTCGCCGACATGATGAACAAGACCGCTGCCGACCTGGGCATGACCAACAGTCACTTCATGAACCCCACTGGCCTGCCGAACCCGGAGCATTATTCCTCTGCTCACGACATGGCGATCCTGGCCCGTGCGATCATCAACGTCGACCCGGCTCACTACGCCATCTATTCGCAGAAAGAGTTCTTCTGGAACAACATCAAGCAGCCTAACCGCAACCTGCTGCTGTGGCGTGACAAGACCGTGGACGGTCTGAAGACCGGCCACACCGAAGAGGCTGGCTACTGCATGGTGGCATCGGCGGTACGTGACGGCCAGCGCCTGATCGCCGTGGTGTTCGGTACCAACAGCGAGCAGTCCCGCGCTGCCGAAACCCAGAAGCTGCTGACCTACGGCTTCCGCTTCTTCGAAACCCAGACCTTCTATCAGAAGGGCACCGAGCTGACCAAGGCTCCTGTGTGGAAAGGCGCCACCAGCGAAGTCAAGGCCGGCCTTGCCGAAGACCTGACCATGACCATGCCCAAGGGCCAGCTCAAGCGCCTGCAGGCTTCGATGACCATGAACCCGCAACTGACCGCCCCCATCGCCAAGGGTGACGTGATCGGCAAGGTTGAAGTCAAACTGGACGACAAAGTGGTTCACAGCGCCGACCTGATCGCCCTCGATGGCGTCGAGGAAGGTGGTTTCTTCCGCCGTATGTGGGATAGCATCCGTCTATTCTTCTACGGGTTGTTCAACTGACACGTGACCTGCACGCCCCCGCGTGATCGCGGGGGTGTTGTTGTTGCCACGGCTTGCGAGGCCGTTTCCGCCATGAGCGAACCAGACGTCAAGTCTCACAAAATCGAATTTCCCTGTGCCGATTATCCGATCAAGGTCATCGGTGACACCGGTGTCGGCTTCAAGGACACCGTGATCGAAGTGCTCAGCAAACACGCCAAGGTCGATCTTTCCACGCTGGCCGAACGCCAGAGCAAGGAAGGCAAGTACACCACTGTGCAATTGCACATCGTGGCCGAAAGCGAAAATCAGCTCCACGATATCAACAGCGCCCTGCGTGCCACCGGCATCGTGAAAATGGTGCTCTGATGCCCGGCTGCCTCGGTGTCCGCGAACTTGGCCTGCAGCCCTATGAACCGGTGCTCGAGGCCATGCGGCGTTTCACTGAGCAGCGCACTGCCGATACCCAGGATGAAGTCTGGCTGGTCGAACACCCGCCGGTCTTCACGCAAGGGCAGGCTGGCAAGGCCGAGCACCTGCTGGTGACGGGCGATATTCCCGTGGTGCAGACCGACCGGGGTGGCCAGGTGACCTATCATGGGCCAGGCCAGCTGGTGGCCTATCTGCTGCTGGATGTACGCCGCCTGGGCTTCGGCGTACGCGACCTGGTCAGCCGCATCGAGCGCAGCCTGATCGCCCTGCTCGATGGCTACGCGGTGCAGGCCGCTGCCAAGCCCGATGCACCGGGTGTGTATGTAGACGGCGCGAAGATCGCTTCGCTCGGCCTGCGTATCCGCAACGGCCGCTCCTTTCATGGCCTAGCCTTGAACGTGGACATGGACCTGGCGCCCTTTTGCCGAATCAACCCCTGCGGTTATGCGGGGCTGGCGATGACCCAGCTGCGTGACCTGGCAGGCCCGATCGAACTCGACGAGGTCAGGACAAGGCTGCGCGAACAGCTGGTCAAGCACCTCGACTACGCAGAGCAGACGACCCTCACGGGCGGAATCGACTGAATATGACTACTGTGCAAGAAGCCGTGCCGAACCTGATCCCAACCCAGGACGCTACTGCGCGTTCCGCCCCCAAAAAGGTCGAAGCCGGGGTCAAGCTGCGAGGCGCCGACAAGGTCGCGCGCATCCCGGTCAAGATCATCCCCACCGACGAGCTGCCCAAGAAGCCTGACTGGATCCGCGTGCGTATCCCGGTCTCGCCCGAGGTAGACCGCATCAAGCAACTGCTGCGCAAGCACAAGCTGCACAGCGTCTGCGAAGAAGCCTCCTGCCCGAACCTGGGCGAGTGCTTCTCGGGCGGCACCGCCACCTTCATGATCATGGGCGACATCTGCACCCGCCGCTGCCCGTTCTGCGACGTGGGGCATGGCCGTCCCAAGCCGTTGGACCTGGACGAGCCGAAGAACCTTGCGGTGGCCATTGCCGACCTGCGCCTGAAGTACGTGGTCATCACCTCGGTTGACCGTGATGATCTGCGCGATGGCGGCGCCCAGCACTTTGCCGACTGCATCCGCGAAATCCGCGCCTTGTCCCCAGGCGTGCAGCTCGAAACCCTGGTTCCGGACTACCGGGGCCGTATGGACGTGGCGCTGGCGATCACGGCCCAGGAGCCGCCGGATGTGTTCAACCACAACCTTGAAACCGTGCCGCGCCTGTACAAGGCCGCTCGCCCGGGTTCGGACTACGACTGGTCGTTGGACCTGCTGCAGAAGTTCAAGCAGCTGGTACCGCATGTGCCCACCAAGTCCGGCCTGATGCTCGGGTTGGGCGAAACCGACGAAGAAGTGATCGAGGTCATGCACCGCATGCGCGAACACGACATCGACATGCTCACCCTGGGTCAATACTTGCAGCCATCGCGCAGCCACTTGCCAGTGCAGCGCTTCGTGCACCCCGACACCTTTGCCTGGTTCGCCGAGGAAGGCTATCGCATGGGCTTCAAGAACGTCGCTTCCGGCCCGCTGGTGCGCTCGTCCTACCACGCCGACCAGCAAGCGCACGAAGCCAAGATCAAGCTCTGATCTGACCGTGAATAGAGAAATGCCGATGCGCCGCAAGGCCGCATCGGCATTTTTTTTTCTGCCAGCCAACCCGTAAGCTGTCCGGGACAAGCCGTATGGAGTTGCCCGATGAAGTGCGTTGAACCTTCTGCCTTGCCACTGCGCAAGGCCATTGCGCCCGATGCCTGTTTTGCCGTGGTTGCCCCGGCAGGCCCCGCGCGTCTGGATGTGCACAAGGCGACCCGGTGGTTCGCCGAGCGCGGCTACCGCTGCCGGGTCTATCCGGGTGCGACCCAGGCCGAGGGCTACCTGGCAGGCGCCGATGCGCAGCGACTACAGGACCTGCACGACGCCTTCCGGGACCCGTCCATCGACGCGGTCCTTTGCATGCGTGGCGGCTACGGCAGTATGCGCCTGCTGGACAGGCTCGATTTCGAGCTGTTGCAAAACCACCCCAAGCCCTTGATCGGCTACAGCGATATCACCGCCTTGCATGCGGCGCTCTACCGCCATACAGGGATGATCAGCTTCCACGGGGCCATGCTCAACGCCGACCTGTTGGGTGGCAAGCAGGCACCGACCGAATCGTCGCTGTTGGCGCAGCTGAGCGGGCACCTGGCAGCCGGTGACCCGATCACACACCCGGCGCAGTTCCCCTTGAACACCGTCATCCCCGGCCTTGCCAGTGGCCCGCTGCTGGGGGGGAACCTGTCGATGCTGGGTGCGACCCTGGGGACCTTGGCAGAGCTGGATACCCAGGGCTGCATCCTGTTCATCGAAGATGTGAACGAGCCGTTGTACCGGGTCGATCGTCTGCTGACGCAGTTACGGCTGGCCGGCAAGCTGGAAGGTATCAAGGGTGTGCTGGTAGGGGACTTCGCTGGCATTACCGCGGCGGCGCTGGCACCGCTGCTGCGCGACACGTTCGGCCCCTTGGGCGTACCAGTACTGGCCGGGTGGCGCAGTGGACACTGTGAGCCCAATATCTGCCTGCCGCTGGGTGCCCGAGTGACGCTGGACAGCGAACGGCAGCGCCTGGTGCTTGAGCAGGCGCTGTTCCAGGCGTGAGCCTGGCGCCAAGGCCACCCCAGGCAGACGATTACCGTTGCTGGGGTAGCTGACCCGTACCATCGCCAGTAAGCGTAAGCCTACGGCTACCGTAGGCTCTCCAGGAGCTTGTGCGTCGGATAACCATCGGCTGGCCAGCCCAGGCCCTGTTGGGCGTTACGGATGGCCTTGCGGGTGTTGGCGCCAATGATCCCGTCGGCGTTACCCGCATCAAAACCCTTGGCATTGAGCAAGTTCTGCAACTCCATGCGCTCGCTGCGGCTCAGGGGCGTGTCGTCCTTGGGCCAGCTGCCAGCGATGAAGCCCCAGCCGGTGAAGCGATCGCTCAGGAGGCTGACGGCCAGCGCGTAGGCCGATGAGTTGTTGTACTTGAGAATGGCGCGGAAGTTGTCGAGAACCAGAAATGCTGGGCCTCGCGCACCAGCGGGCAGCAACAGGGCGGCTGGCAGCTCATTGCTACCGGCTGGCAACTGCGTACCGGCAGGCAGTGTCAGGCCCATGGCCAACCATTCGGCGATAGGCTTGCGCGAGGTCCCGTCAGCTTGCCAATAATCGAAGCCTGCCGGTACCTGCACCTCGAACCCCCAGGGTTGGCCACGCTTCCAGCCTGAGCTTTGCAGGTAATGTGCGGTGGAGGCCAAGGCATCGGGCGTGCTGTTCCAGATATCGCGGCGGCCATCGCCGTCGAAATCCACGGCATGGGTGTTGTAGGTGGTCGGGATGAATTGGGTCTGGCCCATGGCGCCGGCCCAGGAGCCGCGCATCGCGTCGGCTTGGATATCGCCGTGCTGGATGATCTGCAGGGCGGCAATCAGCTGGTCCTGCGCAAACTGTGGACGTCGCCCTTCATAGGCCAGGGTGGCCAGGGAGCGGATCACTGACTTGCTGCCCTGGAACTGGCCGAAGTTGCTTTCCATGCCCCATACCGCGACCAGGATCTGGCGATCGACGCCATAGCGCTGTTCCAGACGGGTCAGCAGCTCGGCGTTCTGCTCCAGCAGCCTTTTGCCGTTGCGTACGCGCAGGGGCGACAAGGCACCTTCCAGGTATTCCCAGACTGGCCGGGTGAATTCTGGCTGGCTTCGGTCAGCCTTGATCACGTCCATGTCGGGGGTAACGTCGAGAAACGCCTTGTCGAAGACGTCGGGGGCAATGCCCGCTTGCAGGGCCTGCTGGCGGAAACCTGCTTGCCACTGGGCGAAGGTTTGGGACGGCTGGATATCTGGGTTGCTGTCTGGCGCCTTGCCAGGTGCATTTACGACGGGGGCCGGCTGCGCCTGGGCGAGGGGCAATGCATCGGCTGCCGTGGGTTTTTCCGCACAGGCAACGAGCAGGATGAAGCTGGAGGCCGCAACGAGCTGGCGGGTTTCCCAGCGAGGAAAAAGACGGTAGAGCATGCACAGGTCCAGGTCTGCAGGTCAGGTGATGACCATATCATGCCTGCGCTACGGATGCCTTCATGCCGCCAAAAAGTAAGAAGCCTCCCAATCTCTCGATTGGAAGGCTTCGCGGCGGTAGCTGCCCTTGCCTTTCTCCGGTCGTTCCTGACGGCAACGGAACAGGGGCTGGGCGACGATGGACTTGGCCTTGTTGTGGCCTTGCTTGTTCGGCTTTTTGCTCATGAAGGCGGTTCCTGTGTTCGGACATTGCAGGCTGCATTGTGCAGGGTTGGCCGGGGTCAGGCCAATTGATTGTTTATAGGGTGAGCGTGATCTGGCCGTTTCATGAGGTGGCGTGCCGGCGGTGGCCAACAAGCGCGTGCGCTACAGGCAGGGCACCGGCTATTGGGCAGGCAGTGCCAGGCGCTGGCCGGCCATCAGCAGCGCCAGGCGCGCCAGGCCCGTCCAGGGTGAACCCTGTGCCTGGCCCTTGATCTGGGCGTCGATACGCTGAGCGTCCTGCAGCAGCTGTGGCCAGCGTTGCGCAGGTAACCGCTGCAGGGCCTTGCTGACCAGGGGGCGGCGTTTGTCCCAGATCGGCGGGCGTGCCTGGCTGAAGGCCTTGTCCAGGGGAACGCCTTGACTGAACAGTTGGGCCAGGCCCGCCAGTTGCCGCAGTTCACGGGCCAGGGCCCACAGAATCACCGGCGGCTCCACCCCTTCGCCGCGCAGGCCTTCGAGCATGCGCAAGGCATGGGCGGCTTCACCCTTGAGAATGGCGTCGACCAGCCCGAAGACGTCAAAGCGCGCGCTGTCCGCCACCGCAGCCTGGACGGTTTCCAGGGTGATGACGTTGCCCTCGGCCAGCAGCTTGAGCTTTTCGATTTCCTGCGCGGCAGCGAGCAAGTTGCCCTCAACGCGCGCAGCAATCAGGTCCACGGCATCACGCTGGGCGCTCAGGCCTGCCTGTTGCAGCCGCTGATTGATCCACTGAGGCAGCTGATGCGCGTCCACGGGCCATATCTGGATGAACTGGCAGTGATCACCCTCGACCAGTGCCTTGCCCCATTTGGTCTTCTGCGCGCTGGCATCGAGCTTTGGCAAGCTGATCAGCAGCAGCGTGTCTTCGGCAGGGTGGGCGCAGTATTCCAGCAATGCAGCCGCACCCTTGTCACCCGGCTTGCCCGAGGGCAGGCGCAGTTCCAGCAGGCGTCGCTGGGCGAAGAGCGACAGGCTCGCACCCGCTTGCAGCAGGGTGCCCCAATCGAAGTTGGCATCGGCACTGAACACCTGGCGCTCGTCGAAGCCTTGCTGGCGGGCGGCGCTGCGGATCGCGTCGGCCGCTTCCTGGCACAGCAACGGATCATCGCCGCTGACCACGTAGACGGGCGCGAGCGAGCCTTGCAGGTGTTTGGTGAGTTGAGCGGGGGCGAGTTTCATGGCATTGGGGGGCAGGGCGCCTGGCGGCGCCCTGCACGGGCTCAGTTGCCCGGCACTTCCAGTGGCGACTGCTGAGGTGTCTCGGCCTGCTGGCGACGCGCAGCTTCAAGCGCATCCGCTTCGGCCTTGGCACGCTCATCGGCCTTGCGCTGCAGCTCATCGAGCTGGGCAGGGGTGAGGTTCTGCAGGCGCACGATCATGGCATTGACCAGGTCGCGGCGCATCTCGTCACGGGCGCGCTTGGCATCCTGCTCGGAGCCGGTGATATTCGAGGCGTCGCGCACATAGATCTTGCGCACTTCGACCTTGTCGCTGGTCAGCTCCAGGTTGTTCAGGCCCTGAATGCTATAGTCCAGCTCGGTGGTCAGCTCGAATTCTGCCGTGCGGTTGCCGCTGTTGTAGGTAACGGCGCGCTGGCGCTCCTGTTCGTTGGTCAGCACCAGGCGGTACGGTGCGCCTGCGTGAACGTTCACGCCGCTGCGCTCGAGCACTTCGCGCAGTTGAACCACGGTCGGGCCGTAGGCATTGCGTGCGCTGACGTCCATCTCCTTGACGCTCAGTTCGCTGGTGCCCGTGCCGCGCAGCTGGAACCCGCAGGCGCTGAGCATGACCGCCAGGCCGACTACCAGCAGATTGCGTTTGATCATGTTGTTGCTCCCTCGTGAGCCTGTTCCGCCCGTGCGCAGAGCCTGCGAACGGGCGTTGCCATCAGTTGGCGACGATATTGACCAGTTTGCCCGGCACCACGATGACCTTGCGGATGGCCAGGCCATCGATGAAGCGCAGGACATTCTCGTTGCTGCGCGCGGCGGCTTCGACTTCTTCACGGCTGGCTGCGGCCGGCATCTCGATCTGGCCACGCAGCTTGCCATTGACTTGCACCACCAGGGTCACGGTGTCCTGTACCAGCGCAGTTTTATCCACTGCAGGCCAGGCGGCATCAATGACGGCCTGGTCATGGCCCAGTTGCTTCCACAGCTCGTGGGAGATGTGCGGCGTGATCGGAGCCAGCAGCAGGGTGACGGCTTCGAGGCCTTCGTGCAGCAGGGCACGGTCTTGCGCAGTGGCCTGCGGCGCTTTTTCCAGCACGTTCATCACGGTCATCACCTGGGCGATGGCGGTGTTGAACTTGTGGTACTGGCCTACATCGGTACTGGCTTGCTTGATGGCAGTGTGGATGGCGCGGCGGATCACTTTCTGCGCGTCATCCAGGGTCGCAACCTCCAGCTTGCCAGGCAGGCCTTGGGCGACGTGGGCCTGGGCCAGGCGCCAGACGCGGCGCAGGAAGCGGCTGGCGCCCTCTACGCCGGAGTCGGACCACTCCAGGCTCATGTCGGGCGGCGAGGCGAACATCATGAACAGGCGGCAGGTATCGGCGCCGTACTGCTCGATCATCGACTGGGGATCGACGCCGTTGTTCTTGGACTTGGACATCTTCTCGGTGCCGCCGATTTCAACCGGCAGGCCATCGGTCTTCAGGCGTGCGCCGACGATCTTGGCCTTGGCGTCGCGCTCGACTTCGACATCGGCGGGGTTGAACCAGTCCTTGCCGCCGTTGCTGGCGACCCGGTAGTAGGTTTCGGCCACGACCATGCCCTGGGTCAGCAGGTTCTTGAACGGTTCGTTCGAAGTGACCAGGCCTTCGTCACGCATCAGCTTGTGGAAGAAACGCGCATACAGCAGGTGCAGGATGGCGTGTTCGATGCCGCCGATGTACTGGTCGACCGGCAGCCAGTGGTTGGCCGCTTTGGGGTCTACCATGCCGCCTTCGTAGTTGGGCGAGGCATAGCGCGCGAAGTACCACGAGGACTCGACGAAGGTGTCCATCGTGTCGGTTTCGCGTTTGGCCGCAGTGCCGCACTTGGGGCAGCTGCATTCGTAGAATTCGGGCATGCGTGCCAGCGGCGAGCCTGCACCGTCCGGCACCACGTTTTCAGGCAGGGTAACCGGCAGTTGGTCTTCCGGCACCGGCACATCGCCGCAGGACGGGCAGTGGATGATCGGAATCGGGCAGCCCCAGTAACGCTGACGGCTGATGCCCCAGTCGCGCAGGCGGAACTGGGTGCGGGACTTGCCCAGGTCTTTGCGCACCAGCGCCGCTTCGATGGCGTCGAAGGCGCCGGCGAAATCCAGGCCGTCGAACTCGCCGGAGTTGATCAGCTGGCCATGCTCGCCATAGGCGGCCTGCCACTCTGCGCCCACTTCGTCACCTGCACTGGTACGCACCACGGCCTTGATCGGCAGGTCGTACTTGCGGGCGAACTCGAAATCGCGTTCGTCGTGGGCTGGCACGGCCATGACGGCACCGTCGCCGTAGTGCATCAGCACGTAGTTGGCGACCCAGACCGGCAGTTTCTCACCGGTGAGCGGGTGCTCGACCAGCAAGGACGTGGCCATGCCTTTCTTTTCCTGGGTGGCCATGTCCGCTTCGGCCACGCTGCCGCCCTTGCACTCGTCGATGAAGGCCTGCAGCGCCGGGTTGCCCTGGGCCGCCTGGGTGGCCAGCGGGTGCTCGGCGGCGACCGCCACGTAGGTGGCGCCCATCAACGTGTCCGGGCGAGTGGTGAAGACTTTCAGCGTGCCGGTGTGGCCAATGCTGGCCTGATCGTACGGGAACTGCACTTCCATGCCGCGGGACTTGCCGATCCAGTTGCGCTGCATGGTCTTGACCTGTTCAGGCCAGCCCGGCAGCTCGTCGAGGCTTTCCAGCAGCTCATCGGCATAGTCGGTGATGCGGAAGTAGTACATCGGGATTTCGCGCTTTTCAATCAGCGCGCCGGAGCGCCAGCCGCGCCCGTCGATGACCTGTTCGTTGGCCAGCACGGTCTGGTCAGCCGGGTCCCAGTTAACGGTGCCGTTCTTGCGATAGATGATGCCCTTCTCGAACAGGCGGGTGAACAGCCACTGCTCCCAACGGTAGTAGTCGGGCTTGCAGGTGGTGACCTCGCGGGCCCAGTCGATGGCAAGGCCCAGGCTCTTGAGCTGGGTCTTCATGTAGTCGATGTTTTCGTAGGTCCACTTGGCCGGGGCGACGTTGTTCTTCATCGCCGCGTTTTCGGCGGGCATGCCGAAGGCATCCCAGCCCATCGGCTGCAGGACGTTCTTGCCCAGCATGCGCTGATAGCGGGCAATCACGTCGCCGATGGTGTAGTTGCGCACGTGGCCCATGTGTAGCTTGCCGCTCGGGTACGGGAACATCGACAGGCAGTAGTACGTGTCCTTGCCTGGCTGTTCGGTAACAGCGAACGATTGTTGCTCGTCCCAGAACGTCTGGGCGGCGGCTTCGATATCACGGGGCGTGTATTGTTCGTGCATGGCTACTTTTGGCTGAGAGAGAGGAGACCTTTCCAGGCAGCGAACCTCGCTGCGTCCGGCACTCCGGTGTCATCGGGAGTGAACGCCGTAGCATACAGCAGCGCCGCGCATCGTGGGAAACGTTCGTTGCGAATGGCCGCTGGTCGCAGCGCCGGGCTGCTTTTCGCAACGACGCTAAGCTCTGGGGTGGGGGAGATAATCGTTATCTTCAATGAGGTGAACGAATGGGAGAGTCGCAGCTACCCGCAGTAAAACCAGAACTCTATGAGCGCCTGATCGATAGGCTGGGCCTTGCCCTGGATACGGCCAGAACGTCCATGCGGCTTCGGGACGAGGCGCTGACCGAGTTGGAATTGCGTGGCTTGAGCCGCGCCGAGTTCGATGTGATCAAGGCGTATCTGGATACTTTCCAGAAGCGCGCTAACGAGGCGGCATGCCCTAGGCCGCAGGCTGAGCCTGCGTCGGCCAGGATCATCTGGCTCAAGGACATCAAGCGCACCGTGCGCACGCCACGCACACGCAAGGCCTCCCGCCGCTAGGGGTTGCGCGGCGCATGTCCAGGGTTTGCACATTTATCCGACCTTGATCGACGCCGGCCATGTTGTTGGCCGGCGCCGATGCTTTTAGTCTGCACACCTTCGAAGGAGGTGTGCATGCCCATCCGCTATTTCATCAAGCAATGGTTGTTACCCCCCGGTGTGCTGTTTCTGCTGCTGCTTGCAGCCTGGTGGTTGCGAAGGCGTCGCCCCCGGCTGGCCGCTGTGTGCTTTGTGGCAGGGCTGGGCGGGCTGTGGATGACCAGCTTGCCCGTGGCCGTGCAGTACCTGGCAGAAGCGCTGGAAACCGAGCCTGCGTTAGCCGGGCAGGACTGGGCTGGCCTCAAGCGTCGGGCCGATGCCATCGTCGTGCTGGGCGCAGGGCGTGAACGGGGCGACCCTGCCTGGGCGGGTGTCGACCAGCCGACGCCCACGGCCCTGGAACGGCTGCGCCTTGCCGCTCGCCTGGCCAAGGCGTCCGGGCTACCGGTGCTGACCAGCGGCGGGCTGCACTACGGCACACCGCCCAGCGAGGCGCAGCTGATGGCTGACAGCCTGCATGAGGACTTCGACGTTGAGGTGACGTGGTTGGAGCAGGCCAGCCGCACCACTTGGGAAAATGCCCAGTACTCGGCGAGCGTGCTTCAGCCGTTGGGGATACGCCGCGTCGTGGTAGTGACCCAGGCCTGGCACATGCAGCGCTCGCGCTGGAGCTTCGAGCAGGCAGGTTTCGAGGTGGTACCCGCGCCGGTCGGTTTCCTCGGCCGTGATCCCGCGCGGCCATTCGGAGGTTGGCTGCCGGAAAGCCGGGCGATGTGGCAGAGCGGGCAGTTGCTCAACGAGGTGGCAGGGCTGGTGGGGTATCGGTTGTTCTACTGAAGGGGGGCTGCGAAGCAGCCCCTTGCAACGTCAACTGCAAGGCCGCATCACACGGCCCTGGCCACACGCCCGGCCATCAACGCCCAGGCCAGCAGCAACCCACACAGGATCGCAAGCGGCCACGAACGCCATTGCAGATAAGGCGTCAGCTGCTGCATCGGCACGACCTCGCCGTACATCACCGCCTGCTGGAACTGAGGTACCTGGGTCGTGATGCGCCCGAACGGGTCGATCAAGGCCGTCACGCCATTGTTGGTGGCGCGGATCATCCAGCGACCGGCTTCAAGCGCACGCATCTGAGCCATCTGCAAGTGCTGCAGCGGGCCTATGGAAGTGCCGAACCAGGTATCGTTGCTGATGGTCAGCAGCAAGTCGCTGCGTGCTGCCAGGCCGGCGGCAAACTCGGGGTAGACCACCTCGTAGCAGATGTAAGGCGCGATCTGATAACCCTTGGCCTGGAGCAGCGGTTGGTCCTCAGGGCCCCGGGCGAAATCCGACATGGGCAGGTTGAAGAACTCGATCAGCCCTCGCAGCATGTCTTGCAGCGGGACATATTCGCCAAAGGGCACCAGCTTCTGCTTGAGGTAGGTGCCGTCCCCTTCGCCCGTGACGGTGATGCCGTTGAAGTAACGACGCTGACGGTGCACCACCTCGCGAACCGGCACGCCAGTGATCAGGGCTGAATGCCGCTCTGCGGCGAAGCGGCCCATGACGTCGATGTAGCCTTGGGCCTGGTCCTTGAGCACAGGTACCGCGGTTTCCGGCCAGATCAGCAAGTCGGCAGGCTTTGAACTGAAACTCAGGTCGCGGTACAGGGCCAGCTGGGCGTCGATATGCGCCGGGTCCCACTTCACGTCCTGTTCGACGTTGCCCTGAATGGCAGCGACCTTGAGCGGCTCGCCTGCGGGGGTGGTCCAGGCATGCCCTTTGAGCGCCAACCCCACTGCCCAGGGGGTGAGCAGCAGCACGCAGGCGATGGCAAGAAAGCCCGGGCGGGCACGCAAACGGTTGAGGTTGCACAGCAGCGCAGCCGTCAGGGCCAACGCAAACGACACCAGCCACACCCCACCCAGAGGCGCCAGGCCGGCCAGCGGGCCGTCCAGTTGGCTGTAGCCTGCGTACAACCACGGGAAGCCGGTGAGGAACCAGCCGCGGAACGCCTCTTGCGCCACCCATAGGGCAGCAAAGCCCAGCGCATCGGCCAGGGGCGCCTCGCTGCGCCGCAACCAGCGCGCCCACAACCAGGTGGGCAGCGCGAAGAACCAGGCCAGGGCCGCAAAGAACGCGACCAGCAGCGCAATGGCCAACAGCGGCGAGGCGCCGCCGTAGTTGGTCATGCTGACGTAGATCCACCAGGTGCCGGCGCCGTAAAGGCCAAAGCCGAACCACCAGCCACGCCACAGGGCCTGGCGCGGGCCAAGCTCGCGCAGGCCCAGGTAGAGCATGGCGATGGACAGCAGCGCCAGTGGCCACAGATCGAATGGCGCCAGGGCCAGGAGGGTAGAAGCGCCGGCTGCCAAGGCCAGCAGGTTACCGGGCCAGCCGGGGCGGGTGATCCAGCGCATGTCGTTCCTTAACGGTTGATCGGGGTCAGGCGCAGCAGGTGTATCCGGCGGCTGTCGGCGTTGAGCACGCGGAACTTGTACGCACCGATTTCGGTGGTTTCGTTGCGCTTGGGCAAATGGCCGAACGCACTCATCACCAAACCGCCGACGGTGTCGAACTCATCGTCGGAGAACGCGCTGTCGAAGGACTCGTTGAAGTGCTCGATCGGCGTCAGTGCCTTGACCAGGAAGTCGCCGTTAGGCAGCGGCTTGATATAGCTGTCCTCTTCGACGTCATGTTCGTCTTCGATATCGCCGACGATCTGTTCGAGCACATCCTCGATGGTCACCAGGCCAGCCACGCCGCCGTATTCATCGATGACGATGGCCATGTGGTTGTGGTTGGCGCGAAACTCGCGCAGCAGCACGTTCAGGCGCTTGGACTCGGGCACGAACGTGGCCGGGCGCAGCAGCGTCTTGATGTCGAAGTTGTCGCCGTTCTCCTTGAGAATCAGCGGCAGCAGGTCCTTGGCGAGCAGGACACCGAGCACATCGTCATGGCTTTCGCCGATTACCGGGTAGCGCGAGTGCGCTGCGTCGATCACCGCCGGCAGGAACTCGCGTGGTGACTGGCCGGCCTTGATGCTGTTCATCTGCGAGCGTGGCACCATGATGTCACGCACCTGAAGGTCCGCCACCTGGATGGCCCCTTCGACGATGGTCAGCGCCTCGCTGTCGAGCAGCTTGTTCTGATGTGCTTCGCGCAGCAGCTCCAGGAGCTCCTGGCGGTTTTTCGGCTCATGGGCAAAAGCCTGGGTCAGTTTACCCAGCCAGGACTTCTGCCCGTTGCTCGATCGATCTTCGCTCATGGCGGTTCTCGTGATCCTTGGTCTATCAGTGTGGGGTTGATTCGGTTTCGTCATCGGCGTATGGGTCCGGGTGACCCAGTTGCGCCAGCAATTCTCGTTCCAGGCTTTCCATTTCCTCGGCTTCCTCATCCTCGATGTGGTCGTAGCCAAGCAGATGCAGGCAGCCATGAATGACCAGATGTGCCCAGTGCGCCTCCAGCGACTTGCCTTGCTCGGCCGCCTCGCGTTCAACCACCGCGACGCAGATCACCAGGTCGCCCAGCAAGGGAATATCGAGCAGCTCATCTGGCACGTCGGCCGGGAAGGACAACACGTTGGTCGCGTAGTCCTTGTGCCGATACGTGTGATTGAGCTCGCGTGCTTCCGCTTCGTCGACAAGACGAATGGTCATCTCCGAGTCGGCCTTGCGTTGCTGCAAGGCCAGCTCGCACCAGCGGCGAAAGTCGGCATCAATCGGGGCGAGCGCCTGGGTCGCCCGTTGTATGTCCAGTTCAAGCATTTTTGCCGGGTGCCTCGGGGGTGGCTTGGCGGGCTTCG
This sequence comes from Pseudomonas sp. UBA5568, assembly GCF_002425525.1. Classification (NCBI taxonomy): domain Bacteria; kingdom Pseudomonadati; phylum Pseudomonadota; class Gammaproteobacteria; order Pseudomonadales; family Pseudomonadaceae; genus Pseudomonas; species Pseudomonas sp. UBA5568. The sequence continues at coordinate 28,639 of NZ_DIMK01000057.1, forward strand.
AAGCGGTCATAGGCCTCGACGATACGCTGCACCAAGGGGTGACGTACCACGTCCTTGGGCTGGAAGTGGGTGAAACTGATACCCGGCACGTCCCGTAGCACCTCGATCACATGCGCCAGACCCGACTTGGTGCCCCGGGGCAGGTCGACCTGGGTGATGTCGCCGGTGATCACCGCCGTGGAGCCAAAGCCGATGCGGGTGAGGAACATCTTCATCTGCTCGAGCGTGGTGTTCTGGCTTTCGTCGAGAATGATGAAGCTGTTGTTCAGGGTGCGACCGCGCATGTAGGCAAGCGGCGCAATTTCGATGACCTGGCGTTCGATCAGCTTGGCCACGTGCTCGAAACCCAGCATTTCATAAAGGGCGTCGTAAAGCGGGCGCAGATAAGGGTCGATCTTCTGAGCAAGGTCGCCCGGCAGGAACCCGAGCTTCTCGCCAGCTTCAACGGCCGGGCGCACCAGCAGGATACGGCGAACCTGTTCACGTTCCAGCGCGTCGACGGCACAGGCCACGGCCAGGTATGTCTTGCCGGTACCGGCCGGGCCGATGCCGAAGTTGATGTCGTTGGCCAGGATCTCCTTGACGTAGCGCTGCTGGTTGGCGCCCCGTGGTCGGATATTGCCCTTGCGCGTGCGCAGCGAGACGCTGACCTCGTTTACCGCCGGGTTGTCGATGTGCTCGACGGCCGATTCCTGAAGGTACAGGTGCACGGTTTCCGGCGACAGCTCGGTGGCCTGGGTCTCACGGTAGAGACGGCGCAGCAGTTGCTCGGCAGCATGGGTGGTCTTGGATTCGCCGATCAGTTCGAACTGATTGCCGCGGTTGCGGATCTCGATGGCCAGGCGCTGTTCGATCAAGCGCAGGTGCTCGTCGAATTGGCCACACAAGTTGGCGAAACGGTGGGCCTCGAAAGGTTCGAGGATGAAACGATGGGGTTCGATGGGTGCGTTCAAGGTCGTTTATAGCCGCCCGACGGCAATGAGTGTGAACTCAAGAATAACCCTTGAATGGCAGTGGCGAAAGTCCTGATGGGTTCAACGGCGTTATGCCCAGCAACGCCCAGGCTCTGCGTGAAAAGCCTTGATACTCGGTGATTGAAAACAGCCTGGAGCGCCAGCCCGGTCGGAATGCTCATTTACAACCCGTAAACACCGCTTCCTCGGCCGTTTTCGCCTTGTCTGACCTTCGTCTCAAGACTTTTCACACAGAGCCTAGGGCAGCGGGGAGAACGGCGAGCGTCCCTCGGCGTTCTGCAGCTCCAGCAGGTACTTGCGGAAGATCTGGCCGAGCACCTGCGTCGCATGCTCCAGGTCGTCCCTGGGCATCTGCTCTGTCACTTCATCTGCCATGTCCAGAGCATCTTCAGCGCCGTTGACTGCCGCCATCTTCAAGAGAATGTAGGCCTGCACGTTGTTGGCCTTGACCCCTTCGCCGCGGAAAAACATCGACCCTAGGCGGTACTGGGCCTCGGCGTGGCCTTGCAGGGACGCTTTCTGGTACCAGTCCAGTGCCTTGTTGAGGTTCTTTGGCGCTTGCGCATAGAAGTACTCGCCCAGCTCGAACTGTGCCTGGGCATCGCCGGCATCGGCCACCTGTTCACAGCTCTTGAGTGCGCTTGCCAGGTCCTGCGGCTGCACGTTCAAGGTGCAGCGACCCGTCGTCGGGATGAGCAACGAGTTACCGCCCTCCGCCAGGGCCAGCAGGGGCTGGAGAAGCAACAGGCAGCCCAGGGTGAGGGCGCGGCCGGTGCGGTTCATGGGGATCGACTTACCTCTGCAAAGCTGCGGCCAATGTCTCTGGTGGCACATTATGGGATAAGCAGCGCCAACCTTACAAAGTTTTACTCGAATTTATGTCGGCGTGGCGAAACAGGCTGATGGCAAGAGTCCTTCGTTAGCCGTATGGCCTCATCGAACGTGCGCCCGTTCACACGGCGTACGCCCCTGGCGATGGCCGGTACAACCACCGTGATAGCGGGTTCTACCGGCGATCACGGTGGGTAAGCGCCGGGTTACTTCAGGGCTGCGAAGGCCTTTTCAGCGGCATCCAGGGTGATCTGCAGCTCGTTGTCGCCATGAGCGATCGAGGTGAAGCCAGCTTCGAACGCGCTCGGCGCCAGGTACACGCCACCGTCGAGCATCAGGTGGAAGAACTGCTTGAAGCGACTGGCGTCACTGGCCATTACGTCATCGAAGGTGACGATGTCGTCGGCCCCGCTGAAGTACAGGCCGAACATACCGCCAGCCTGCGTGGTCACGAACGGCACGCCGGCAGCGTCGGCGCGCTGTTGCAGGCCGTCGAGCATGCGGCTGGTGTAGTCGGTCAGCTCGGCGTGGAAGCCTGGACGACTGATCAGCTTGAGCGTGGTCAGGCCGGCGGCCATGGCCAGCGGGTTGCCCGACAGCGTACCCGCCTGGTAGACCGGACCCAGCGGGGCGATGCAGCCCATGATTTCGCGCTTGCCGCCAAAGCAGCCGACCGGCATGCCGCCGCCGACGATCTTGCCGAAGGTGGACAAGTCGGGGATGATGCCGTAGTGCGCCTGCGCGCCGCCCAGCGAAACCCGGAAACCGGTCATCACCTCATCGAAGATCAACACCACGCCATGCTTGTCGCACTGCTCGCGCAGGCCTTCAAGGAAGCCCGGCGCCGGCGGTACGCAGTTCATGTTGCCGGCAACCGGCTCGACGATGATGCAGGCCACGGTCTGGCCCACTTCGGCCAGCGTCTTCTCGACGGCGGCGATGTCGTTGAAGGGCAGGGTCAGGGTGTGCTTGGCGAAGTCGGCCGGCACGCCGGCCGAGCTGGGCACGCCTTGGGTCAGCAGGCCGGAGCCGGCCTTGACCAACAGGCTGTCGGAGTGGCCGTGATAGCAGCCCTCGAACTTGATGATCGCGTCACGGCCGGTGTAGCCACGGGCCAGGCGGATGGCGCTCATGGTCGCCTCGGTACCCGAGCTGACCATGCGCACCATTTCCATGGAAGGCACCAGCGAGCACACCAGGTCTGCCATTTCGGTTTCCATGGCGGTCGGGGCACCATAGGACAGCCCGTGTTCCAGCTGGCGACGTACCGAGTCCAGCACGTCAGGGTGCCCATGGCCCAGGATCATCGGGCCCCAGGAACCCACGTAGTCGACGTAGCGCTTGTCATCTTCGTCGACGACGTAGGCACCCTCGGCATGCTTGAAGAACAAAGGCGTGCCGCCCACGCTCTTGAACGCGCGCACGGGCGAGTTGACACCACCGGGGATGTGCTTCTGGGCTTGGGCGAAAAGTGCTTCGGAACGGGACATGGAAATTCTCTCGAATCAGGATGCGAACAAGGCGTTGAAGGCGCGGGCGCGGCGGGTGACTTCCTGCGCGCTGTCGGCACCGAACAAGCCGTGGATCACCGCCAGCAGGTCGGCACCGTGGTGCACCAGTGCTGCGGCATTGTCGAGGGTGACCCCGCCGATGGCGGCGATCGGCAGGTTCACCTGGGCGCGCGCCTGCGCCAGAAGACGGACGTCGGCAGCCGGGGCGCCGGGTTTGGTGCTGGAGGTGAAAAAGCGGCCGAAGGCGACGTAGCTGGCGCCTTCGCGGGCTGCCTGGGCGGCCAGGTCCAGGCTGGCATGGCAGGTCGAGCCAATGATCGCCGCGCTGCCCAGCAGGGCGCGTGCAGGGGTCAGCGGCCCGTCGGTTTGCCCCAGGTGGACGCCCACGCCCAGGTGCCTGGCCAGTTCGGCATCGTCGTTGATGATCAGCTGGGTGCCGTAGCGCTCGCACAATTGCTGGAGCGCCTGGGCTTCTCTCAAGCGCCGCGCGGCGTCGTCGTTTTTGTCACGGTACTGCAGAAGGCATACGCCCCCTTCGAGCGCTGCCTCCACATGAGACAGGAATCGGCCGGCCAGCAATTGGCTGTCGGTGATGGCATACAGGCCGCGTAGCGTCATGAGCACCTCGAGTCAGGAGCAGAAATCCAGGGGCAGGCGCCGAGGCACGAACTGGCCTCGTCCCAACTGCTCCGCATCGCGCAGGGTGCGCCAGGTGTAGTCCAGGGCCGTGCGCACGGCGCTTTCCAGGTGCTCGCCCAGGGCCAGTCGGCCCGCCAGGGCGCTGGCCAGGGTGCAGCCCGATCCGTGGTAGCTGCCCGGCAGGCGTTGGCAGGTCGAGGTGCTGCGGTGACCGTCGCGGCTGTACAGACGGTTGTGGATTTCCACCTCGTCGCCGTGTCCCCCCGTGATCAGCACGTGCTCGCAGAACTCCAGCAGCCTGGCAGCGCACTCGTCGGCGCTGCCGTCGGGCAGCTCGGCGAGAATGCGGGCTTCGGGCAGGTTCGGCGTGGTGATGGTCGCCAGCGGCAACAGGCGTTCACGCAGGGCGTAGCCTACTTCGTCCTTGCCCAGCCGGCCGCCGCCGCCTGCGCGCAGCACCGGGTCGCACACCAACGGCAGGTGCGGGTGCGCAGCCAGCAGCTCGGCCACGGTATCGACCATGTCGATCGAGCCGAGCATGCCCAGCTTGACCGCGGCCACCGTGGAGTCGGTGAGCACGGCATTGGCCTGGGCCAGCACCCACTCACGGTCGAGCACGCGGAAGTCGGAGACATTGACGGTATCCTGCACGGTCAGGGCGGTCACCGCGGGCGCGGCATGACAGCCTTGTGCAAGCAGGGCTTCGATATCTGCCTGCAAGCCGGCGCCGCCACTGGGGTCGTGGCCGGAGAGACAGAGGACAACGGGGCGGGAGGCGTAGGTATTCATGGTCGGCGAGCTTACCACCAAACCTGTTTGTGCGGACCTTGCGCGTGCAGGTCGGTGCGTTTTCCGAAGAACGGTATGCGCACCTGAATGCCGCTAAGGCCCGTTCCAGAGCGGTCCTGTGGGTTTTGTGCCGCCGCTCGACGCAGTTTGAGGCTGTGCTAGAGTGCGCAGATAAATCGATAAACAGGTTCTGCAGGATTTCGTCGTCTCAAACGGAAAGGGGGCAACCGCGACGCGACCGGACAGGCCTTGCTGGGGCTGTATGCGCTATTTGCTGATTGTGCTCATGGGTTTGCTGCCCACATTCGCCGAAGCGGTGGACATCACCGCGGCCACCCGTCACCTGCCTCTGGGCAAGGTCATGCAGGTTTATGAAGACCCGGACGGTAGCGCCAGCATCACGGATGTCAGTGCGCCCGACTTCGCACAGCGTTTTCGCCCCCACCCTGAAGACGTCCTCAATGCCGGGTTTTCCACGTCGGTGTTCTGGCTCAAGCTCGAACTTCACCCTGACCCGGCGCCGGGCATGCCCCTGCACTGGTTGCTGGAGCTGGCCTACCCACCCCTCGATCACCTCGACCTTTACCTGACGGGCCCGGACGGGCGCTTTCGCCTGGCCCAGCGCACGGGTGATGCGTTGCCTTATTCAAGCCGGGAGATCCGCCAGGACAACTACCTGTTCAACCTGCAATTGCCACCTGGCCAGGTCACCACCGTCTTTATGCGGCTGCACAGCCAGGGCTCGGTGCAGGCGCCGCTGGCCCTCTGGTCGCCCCAGGCTTACCTCGAAGCCCAGGCCACGCGCCTGTACGTGCTGGGGATGATCTACGGGGTACTGTTGGTGATGCTGGTGTACAACCTGTTCCTGTACCTGAGCGTGCGGGACGTCAGCTACCTGTACTACATCCTCTATATTGCCTCCTTTGGCCTTTACCAGGTCTCGGTCAACGGCGCCGGCATCGCTTACCTGTGGCCTGACAGCCCCTGGTGGGCCAATGCCTGCACACCGTTGTTCGTCGGCGCAGCTGCGCTGTTCGGCTCTCAGTTCGCCCGGCATTTTCTGCAGCTTCGCCATAACAGCCGTGGCTTTGACCGGTTGCTGCAGGCGCTGATGCTGGGCGGTGCCGTGGTGATGGTGCTGTCTGTGAGCGTGCCCTATGGCCTCTCCATGCGCCTTGCCACCGCCTTGGCGCTCGTGTTCAGCCTGGGCGTTTTCTGCGCAGGGCTCGACGCCTGGCGGCGCGGCCTGCGCGTGGCGCGCTGGTTCATCATCGCCTGGACCGCGTTTCTGGTCGGGGGGCTGGTCAATACGCTGATGGTGCTGGGCTACCTGCCGAACATGTTCCTGACCATGTATGCCAGCCAATTGGGCGCTGCGCTGGAGGTGGCGTTGCTATCGCTGGCCTTGGCAGACCGCATCAAGACGCTGCGCGACGAGCAGGCCCGCACCCTGCGTGAGACCGGGCAGCAACTGGAGGCGCTCAACCAGCAACTGGCCAACAGCAACCGGCTTAAGGACGAGTTTCTGGCCTGCGTCACCCATGAACTGCGCACCCCGATGAATGGCGTGATCGGGTCCCTGGAGCTGATGCATACCCTGCCGATGGACGCGGAAATGGCCCGCTTCCACCAGACGGCGGTGGGCTCGGCTCAGGGCATGATGCACATGGTCGACGACATCCTGACCTTGTCCGAATTGCAAGCAGGGCGGCTGCGAGCGCAGCCAGCGCCCTTCGACCTTCGGACATTGCTGCAAGGCTTGCGCGCTACGTATGCCGGCCAGGCGCTGGGCAAGGGCCTGTACTTGAGTGTGGACATGCCGGCGGACCTGCCCGACCGGCTGGTGGGGGATGGGCCGAAGCTGGCCCGGTGCCTGGGGTGCCTGGTGGACAACGGCCTGAAATTCACCCACCAGGGCGGTGTGATGATCCAGGTCCGGGGGCAGCACAGGGGCCCTAATCAACTGGCCTTGACGTTTACCGTGAGCGACACGGGTATCGGTTTCGAAGACCTCGACCAGTCGATTCTTTATCAACGGTTCTTTCAGGTGGATGGCTCCATGACCCGGCGCTATGGCGGGTTGGGCATTGGCCTTGCCATCTGCAGGCAGATGAGCGAATTACTGGGGGCACGGCTATCGCATCAATCGGCGCCTGGCGTGGGCAGTCGGTTCGAGATGAGTCTGGAGTTGGCGATTTCGCAGGGGCAGGTGGCTGTGCAGGGGCATGCGGGGCGGCGTTGGCGGTAAGCATCGGTAGGTTAGGACGATGTGCTGTTAGCTATGTGCGCAGCGAGATACCGTGGACGTGGGATTCACGGCATCAAAGAAAGTAAGAGCCTATGATCAACCAGCTGAACGCGACAGTGTTTAGCCATGAGGAAATTACTATCCGCTTTTTCATGGATGATGGAAATTGCTCATAATCCTGTGCATCAAGCATGCCTCGTCGAATACTTGATTTTGGATACTTTATGATCCCGGCGACCACGAATGTCACCAACATTCTCGCACGCAGAGTCTTTTCACCCCAAGGGGTGACAATAAAGGGTAAGCACGCACTGCGCTGCAGGGCCCCGATCATGACTTTGTATTCTTTGGAGCCTGCGATACGCAGATCCATGGCGAGGCCGGTCAGTCCGAGGGCAAAGGGAGTGGCAAGAAAAAGTAATTGAAACGTAATGTCAAAATTCTTGATCACTCTCAAGGCCTCGAAAATTTTCGCTTAATTGCATGCACGAAGGCTTCCCGTCAGAGGCGCTGTTGCAGGGGTCGAGATGCCATATGCAGCGCCGTCAAGGCAGTTCTTCGGGAAGGAATAAGTATCACTTCATTAGCTACTTTGGCCCCCGACCATTTTGGGCAAGCCAAAATCGTCAGGCTCAGTAAATAGTGTTCTTCAACATGGCTTTGTATTCCCGTCCGCCGTGCGAGCTTCGAGTACCTGGCCTACTTGCCAGCTCGCCCAGATGCGTCGAATACCCAATCATCAGCGTGGATCCATGGTGCTTGTAATGAGTAAACAGTTTCACCTTGGTAGTAGGAAAAAGTAACCGACTGTTAGCCAAGTGAACGCTATTGTGTTCAGCCAGGATGCGGTGTTGATCTTCTTTTTAAGGGAGGCTGGAAAATTCTGATAATCGAGTGGATCAAGCGCACCTTTGCGAATGTGGTAGGTTGGAAATGCTATGAGCCCACCCACCATTGAGATCACCAATAACCGTGCGCGTATGCTTTGTTCTCCCCAGAGTGTTGTAATAAACTCTAAGCAAGCACTGCGCTGGAGCGCTGCGATCATGACGTCGTATTCTTTTGAACATGCAATGCGCAGGTCCATGGCCAGTGAGATAAAGCCTATGATGAAAGGGGAAGTGAGCAAAAACAACTTCAGCTTTATGTCAAGGTGGTCAATCATTCTGCAAAGCCTCGGAGATTACCTCTCCTGCGTGTTCGTCGATGTCCATTCCAATTCATTCAGACCAGTCGCAGCTCCAATGCCAGTAAGCACTTCTGCGTCAACTCATACCTGAGGCCGTCCCGTCACCAAGATTAGCGGCATGCAGCAAGTATGGGTCGGTAACGTTGTTATCCGTAGATCAAACAAATTACAAAAAGCCAGAAGCCGGCTATGGTATTAAGCCAGGACGCTGTGATGATCTGTATTTTCAAACGAGATGGAAATTGATCATAGTCTCGGGGATCAAGCGCGCCTTTACGGATGCTGTATTTTGGAGAGGTTATGGCGCCCGCTACCAAAAAAATCACGAGCATTCTTGCACGCACGCTTTTATCGCCCCATGTTGCGACAAAAACAGCTAAGCATGGACTGCGCTGAAGAGCTGTGGTCATGGTTGCATATCCTTTGGAACATGCGATGTGCAGGTCCATTGCGAGCGCGGTGAAGCCCAGGACAAATGGGGAGGCCACCCAAAATAATTTCAGCGTATTGTCGAGATCATTCATCAATTAGCATCTCGAAGATGACTTCGCCTACGGTTTCGCCGCCTATCATGCCTCCTTGGCTCCCTGCCCAAGCGCCTGCTCCTGCAAACACCACATTACAAATGAGCGTTCCTGGCCCCGTCCGCCAGCAAACCCTGAGCGCTGCCCTACTGCCAAGCTTTGCACCTATCCACCCACCTCCCAAGCCACCCGAAAAATTACCAGCCTCAGTAAAACGCATTTTTCTACATGCTTTGGTATTCCCCACCCGACACGCATCGGCAATATTCATCGCTGATCCAATGCCCCCGAGCGTAATGCCCACTGCCCCTCCAGCCTTCAAGTACTTGGCCATCTTCGCCAGTCTATCCAAGTGAGTCGAATACCCCGGTATGCCCGTGGGCCCGCCTGCTTTGCTCCAATGGTGCACCAGGCTTTTCGAGGAGATACCCAAGTCTCGGCGCAGTCGTGAGTAATCCCCAAGATTGAGCCTCTTGTTGAGAAGGGTGGCCTTTAAACCGGCACTCAACTGATTGAACAGGTGCTGGCGCTGGGCGAAGAAGTCTGGGTGGCGAAGGTGCCCGTGCTTGGTAAATTGCGCTTTGTACAGGTCTTCGATTTTGCGCAAGAGGCGGGTGATTTCATCCAGTGACTTACCCGCCACCGTCTCGGCTACGCCCATGGCCAGACTGGTATCACCAAACAGCGCGGCGATCTCGGCCTGGTACTGCATCATGAAGCCGGCTTCCTCCTCGGTGAGGTCCGCCAATGCAGCACGCGCCTGCTCCGCCGCACCCATGACCGACATTTCTTGGCGGGTACACATGGAGTACCCCGATTCTTCACCCACTACGAACAGTTCGCCCGGTTTGAATCCGTTTCGCGAGGTGGGGTTAAGCCGTTCCAATGCTGATCGGGACAAGTGAGCGTGTGGGGCACCGAGTTCTATCAGCACCTCGTCATACGACATGCTGCGCGGCACGATGTAGAAACCCGGTTCATTAACGGGCTGAGCCACTGAAGGCGCAGCGTCCCGGAACCGCTCCGGATCGATCGTCCTAGCGCGGGCGTCGGGGTTTCGCACGGCGTCATTGACCGGTTCAGGTGCAGATGCCCTGGACGTTGCAAGGGCCGCAGATCCGCCCGCAATCACGCGGTTGCTGCCTATAGGACACCCACACGCCACCAATGCGCCGTCCAGGACCGTGGGTATGCCGTCCTGACTCCAATAGGGCTCGCCCTCCACCAGCGTGCCGGGTTGCCCGCAGCCGGGGCAGGGCGTGGTCTTGTCGCCTTGCAGCAGCCAGTTACGGCCATGGACGCGCCCCCTGGCTTGCCCGGCAATGCAAATGGCGCCGGTGGTGGTTTCATCGCTGTCCAGGCCTTGGTACCGACCCAGGATGCTGATTCGCATGCTCATGGCTTGCCTGCTGATCAAGAACGAACTCGCAACCTAGCAGGCGGCATCCGCTTTATAGGCGCTTGATTCAGCTTCTAGGAAGACTCCCACGGACGATTGGGAACTGGATTACAAGTTCCTGAAGGCCTCACCGGTTCGGGCGTCGAACGAACACGCCGCTGGCGATCCTGATGAAGCCGGCCGCCTAAGCGCCGCTCATCACGCACCCCTGCGTTTAGTCAGGAATGCCCCTTTGTCCATCGACCAGACAGTGCTTCACTGGGAACCTCACGCCTGCCCGGATTCAGGAGTACCTCCATGAACCTGCACCAGTTCGCTGAAACCCACGAGGTCACCAGCCAGCCGCCACCGCTGGACGGGGCCAACCTGTACCGCCTGGACCTGCCGCTACAGGAGTGGTCCAGGCGCTTTGGTGCCGACTGGGCGCAGTCGCGGATCGATGCGTACGGCGCGCTGGCCGGTGGGCCGTTGATGCAGGCAGGCTTTCTGGCCAATGCGCACAAGCCTGTGTTCAGCAGCCATGATCGCTATGGCCATCGCATCGACCTGGTCGAGTTTCACCCCGCCTATCACCAGTTGATGCGCACCGCCGTCGAGCATGGGCTGCCGTCGCTGCCCTGGGCCGAGCCGCGCCCGGGCGCCCACGTGGCCCGCGCGGCGATGACCTACCTGCACAGCCAGGCCGAGGCCGGCACGGGCTGCCCGCTGACCATGACCTTCGCTGCGGTGCCGGCCCTGCGCCTGCAACCCGAGATCGCCCACTACTGGCTGCCCAAGGCGCTGTCGCGTGAGTATGACCCGCGCAACGTCGGCGACCGGCACAAGGCCGGCGTCACGTTGGGCATGGCCATGACGGAGAAGCAGGGTGGCACGGACGTGCGCGCCAATACCACCCGTGCCTACCCAGTCGGCGCGCCGGGGCCCGGCCAGGCCTACGAGCTGGTGGGTCACAAGTGGTTCTGTTCGGCGCCCATGTGCGATGCCTTCCTGGTCCTTGCCCAGACCGAGCACGGCCTGAGCTGCTTCCTGCTGCCCCGCCACCGCCCGGACGACACCCGTAACCAGTTCTATATCCAGCGCCTGAAGGACAAGTTGGGCAATGTCTCCAACGCCTCCAGCGAAGTGGAGTTTCGCGGTGCGCTGGCCTGGATGATCGGTGAGGAGGGCCGGGGCGTACCGACCATCATCGAGATGGTGGCCATGACCCGTTTCGACTGCATGGTCGGCTCCAGTGCCCTGATGCGCCAGGCGCTGACCCAGGCCCTGCACCACTGCGCGCATCGGCAGGTGGCGGGCCGCCTGTTGACCGAACAGCCGCTGATGCAGAACGTGCTCGCCGACCTGTCGTTGGAAAGCGAAGCGGCATTGGCCCTGAGCCTGCGCATGGGCCACGCCCTCGAGCAGCTCGACGACCCCCAGCAGGCGCACTTCGCGCGCCTGGTCACGGCGGTAGGCAAGTACTGGATCTGCAAGCGTGCCCCGGCCATGATCAACGAAGCGGCCGAGTGCCTGGGCGGGGCGGGGTATGTGGAGGACAGCATCCTGCCGCGGCTTTACCGCGAGGCGCCCGTCAACTCGTCCTGGGAAGGTTCGGGTAATGTGCAGTGCCTGGATGTGCTGCGCGCCTTGTCCAAGGAGCCGGGTGTGCTGGAGGCGTTGTTCGCCGAACTGGGGGACGGACACGGCGACAAGCGCCTGGCCACCTGCATCGTCAACCTGAAGGATGCGTTCCTCGACACGGGCGACATCCAGTACCGGGCGCGGCAACTGACCGAGACCATCGCCCTGGCATTGCAGGCCAAGTTGCTGCTGGAGGCCGGCCATTGTGCGGTCAGCGATGCGTTCATCGCCAGCCGCCTCACAGGGACAGGGCGCGCTTATGGCACGCTGCCGCGCGGTGTGGACGTACAGGCCCTGATGGCGCGGGCCATGGCCAGCTGACCGGCTCGGCCCAGCTGCGCCGCCTTGCATCATCAAGGGGATGAATTTACCCGAGAAGGCAGGCAAGATGGTTCGCATGCATGTCCAGACAGGAAGCACAGTGTGAGCCACGCGTTTGAAGTCGTTGATACTCCCGAACAGGCCGTCGATCGTCTGGCGGCCTTGCATGAGCAGGCCACCGGTGCCCTGAGCCAGGCCCTCAAGCGTTACCTCAAGGACCGCACCGAGCCCGATGCCCAGCAGCGAGACCTGTTCCGCTACCCGGCGCTGCGCCTGACCTACCACAGCAATGGCGAAGTCGCTGCCACCACGCGGGCCTACGCCAAGGTCCAGGTGGCGGGCACCTACAGCGTCACCATCACCCAGCCGGCTGCTTTTCGCAGCTACCTGCTGGAGCAATTGCGCCCGTTGATGCACGACTACACCGTCACGGTCGAAGTGGGGGTGAGCGAGCAGCCCATTCCGTATCCGTACGTGGTCGACCAGGGCGACGAGCTGGCCGGCAGCGGCATCACCGCCGCGCAGCTGGCGCGGGTATTCCCCAGCACCGACCTGTCCTCGGCCACCGACAACATCGCCGATGGGCTCTACGACTGGGACAGCACCGATACCTTGCCCCTGGCGCTGTTCGATGCCGCGCGCGTGGACTTCTCGCTGCGGCGCCTGGTGCACTACACCGGCAGTGACTGGCGCCACGTGCAGCCCTGGATCCTGCTGACCAACTACCACCGTTACGTGGACCAGTTCATCAGCCATGGCCTTGAGCAGTTGCGCGATGATCCGCGCTTCGTGCGCATGGTGTTGCCGGGCAACGTCGTGATCGAGAAGAGCATGGACCATGGTGAGGCCCAGGCGCTGGTCGCCGGTGTGGTCTGGCACCGCTACCAGATGCCGGCCTACCACCTGATTGCAGGGGACGGCGACGGCATCACGCTGGTCAACATCGGCGTCGGCCCGTCCAACGCCAAGAACATCACTGACCACCTGGCAGTGCTGCGCCCGCATTGCTGGCTGATGATCGGGCACTGCGGCGGGCTGCGCCAGTCGCAGACCATTGGCGACTACGTGCTGGCCCACGCCTACATGCGCCGTGACGGCATCCTTGACCGCGTGGTGCCGCCGAATATTCCGATCCCGGCATTGGCAGAGGTGCAACTGGCCTTGCAGGAAGCCGCTGCGCAGGTGACCGGCGAGCGGGGCGAGCAGCTCAAGAAGCGCCTGCGCACCGGTACCGTGCTGACGTACGACGACCGCAACTGGGAGCTGCGCTGGGCCCAGGAACGGCCGCTGATCAACTTGTCCCGCGCCGTTGCCGTGGACATGGAAAGCGGCACCATCGCAGCCCAGGGCTATCGCCTGCGGGTGCCGTACGGCACCTTGCTGTGCGTGTCCGACAAACCGCTGCACAGCGAAATCAAGCTGCCAGGCTCGGCCAACGCGTTCTACAACCGCGCGGTCAGCCAGCACCTGAAGATCGGGATCGCGGCGCTGGACCTGTTGCGCACCGAGCTCAATTCGCTGCACTCGCGTAAACTGCGCAGCTTCGACGAGCCGCCGTTCCGCTGAGGACCCATGTCACTGCCACCCCGTTCCAAGCCGCGCCGTCCTCAGGGGCGGCCTATGCCTGGCGCTCACCGCCAGCCCAAGGCGCCACCCGCCGAGCCGCGGTTGATCCTGTTCAACAAACCCTTCGACGTGCTGACGCAGTTCAGCGACGGCGAGGGGCGGGCCACGCTCAAGGATTTCATCGATATCCCGGGCGTCTACCCCGCCGGCCGGCTGGACCGGGACAGCGAAGGCCTGTTGCTGTTGACCAATGACGGCGCGCTGCAGGCGCGTATTGCCGACCCCAAGCACAAGCTGCCCAAGACCTATTGGGTGCAGGTCGAGGGCGAGCCCACCGAGGAGCAGCTGCGCCAACTGCGCGAAGGCGTGCAGCTCAATGACGGACCAACGTTGCCCGCCGAGGCCCGCAGCCTCGAAGCCCCCGCTCTGTGGCCGCGCAACCCACCAGTACGCTTTCGCAAAAGCGTACCGACCTGTTGGCTGGAGCTGGTGATTCGCGAGGGTCGCAATCGCCAGGTACGGCGAATGACCGCCGCCGTGGGCCTGCCCACCTTGCGCCTGGTGCGCGTGCGTATCGGCGATTGGACACTCGGTGGGCTTGAGCAAGGCTGCTGGCGCGAGGTGGCGCCGACCCTGCGGCGCTAGGCGGCATGGCCAGCGGGCACGTGGCGACCGCGCTGGCTACACCCCCTCGATGAACCCCACCACCACGCTCTTGATGATGAACGCCAGCACACCCAGGCCGAGCACGAAGAACAGGATCAGGGTGCCGAACCGCCCCGCCTGGGATTTTTTCGCCAGGTCCCAGACGATGAAGCCCATGAAGCCGATCAAGGCAGTCACCAGGATGATCATCATCCACTCTTCGAATACGGCAGGATCCATTGCAGTGCTCCAGGCGGGTTGAGGGGGCAAGTATACCCGTGAGGTGGCAACTGATCAGCGAAGGTGGGTCAATGGAAGCTCGGTGCTGGCCAACACCTGGTTGAGCACGAAGCTTGAACGCACGCTGGTGACGCCCTCGATGCGCGTGAGGCTACCGAGCAGCAGCTTCTGGTAATGGTCCATGTCGGGCACGACGACCTTGAGCTGGTAGTCGGCGTCCATCCCGGTCACCAGGCTGCACTCCAGCACCTGCGGCAGGTTGCGGATGGTGGCCTCGAAGGTTTCGAAACGCTCGGGGGTGTGCCGGTCCATGCCGATGAGTACGTAGGCAGTCAGGCTCAAACCCAGCTTCTTGCGATCAAGCAAGGCCACCTGACGGGAAATGTAGCCGTCGTCTTCGAGTTGCTTGACGCGGCGCGAGCAGGGCGAGGGTGAAAGGCCGATGCGTTCGGCCAGCTCCTGGTTGGAGATGCGCGCGTCACGCTGCAATTCAGCCAGAATGCTCAGGTCGTATCGGTCCAGCTTGCTCATGAATCATGCCTTTTCTGTTCGGATTGCGGCGAATTATCAATCCAGGGTTAAAAATTGCGCAAGTGCTATTTATCTGAGCAATCTTCGCAATCCTGTGCCGGGGCGCGCCCGGTATCGTTATCACCAGAATCACTGCCCGGACATCAGTCCACGGCGATGCGCCCCAGACGGGCGCTCGCGGCCAAGCCATCCAACAGGATGGGCCAGGCCCCCGGGCTACGCACCTTCCAGAAGACGGTGTGAGGTGAGCCGGCGCCACAAGCGCCGAGCACGGACGACAATTGCTGAAGGGAGGCCCAGGTGGCCTCCCTTTTTTCATGGCTGAAATTTAATGGGCGGCGTGATGGGGCGCGGTAGACTGGCGCAGTCAGCCGTTTTACCGTCGAGAGGACTACCATGAAGTCGCACATCTGGCAGTGGGCAGGTGTTGGATTGCTGGGCATGGGCATCAGCGTTGCAGCCCTGGCGGCCGGGCCCAACGACGGCCCAGGTGCTTTGCCCCCCGCCGCTACAGGGCCAGGTGTGGAGGCAGGGCCCGCGCCTGGGCGTGCGCTCAATTCGCGTGACGAAGTCGGTCAGACGCAGCCCCCACGGCCGGGGTTCTACCAGGACATTCCCCGCCGCCCCGATGACGGCCCGCGTTGGCATGGCCCAGGCCCTGGCTACGCGCCTCACGAGGGCTGGCAGGGCCGCCCTGGGGGCCACGGTGAAGGCTGGGGCCCCGGGCCGCACTACCGGCCTGGCCAGACCGTGGAGCGGTTTGCTGACCGTTTCTGGAAGGTGCCCTACCAGGGGCAGGACTATTTCTACTCCGGCGGGTACTGGTACCGCCCCTGGGAAAGGGGTTACCAGGTCGTGGTGCCGCCCCCGGGTGCGCGAGTCAGCTACCTGCCGCCCTATGCGCACAAGTTTCGCGTGGACGGCGCGATGATCTACCTGGTCGCCGACACCTACTATCGCTACCTGGAAAACAGCCGCGAGTACGTGGTGGTCAATCCCCCAGCACCTGCGCCTACAGCGGCGTCGGGGTATGACGTGGTGGCTTATCCGCGCTATGGACAGGGGCAGGAGCAGCAGGATCAGGACCGTTACCAGTGCCATCGCTGGGCGGTCAGCCAGTCGGGGTTCGATCCTGCCATGGCGGCCTACGCGCCGGCGCCTGCGGTTGCAAGTACCTACCAACGGGCGCTTGGCGCGTGCTTGTCCGGGCGAGGCTACAGCGTCAACTAGAGGGCTACACCGGGTCGGCGTGGACCATCACGTCGGCCTTGGGGTACTGCTGGCGGATCACCTGCGACGCCTGCACGCACAGCCCATGTGCGTGATGCAGCGGCAGTTGCCCAGGCAGCTCGATGTGCAATTGCACGAACCACTGGTTGCCCGATACCCGGGTGCGCAGGTCGTGCACGCCCAGCACGCCCTCGATGGCCAGCACGCGGCTGGCCATGTCTTCGCTCACATCCACGGGCAGCTCCTTGTCCATGAGAATCGCCGTGCTTTCGCGCGCGATCTGCAGGGCGCTCCACAGGATGTACAGTGCGATGCCCAACCCGAACAGCGCATCGAGTTGCGGCCAGCCGAAGCGCGCCAGCAGCAACGCCAGCAAGATGCTGCCGTTGAGCAGCAGGTCGGAGCGGTAGTGCAGGGAATCGGCGCGTACCGCCGTTGAACCTGTGGCGCGGATGACCTTGCGTTGCACGGCCAGCAGCGCGACGGTCAGCACCAACGACAACAGCATCACCCCGATGCCGATGGCGGTATCGCCTAACGGCTGCGGGTTGCGCAGGCGCTCCAACGCCTGCAAGGCAATCAGCACGGCACTGCCGCCGATGAACAGCGCCTGGGCGATGCCAGCCAGGGCTTCTGCCTTGCCGTGCCCGAAGCGGTGGTCGTCATCGGCCGGGCGCAGGGCGTAGTGCACAGCCAGCAGGTTGAGGAAGGACGCCACGGCGTCGAGGGCCGAATCGGTCAACCCGGCCAGCAGGCTAACCGAGCCGCTCAACCACCAGGCCAGCGCCTTGCTGACCACCAGGATGCTGGCCACCGCCAGGGAGGCGCGCGTGGCCAGGCGGAGCAACCGTTTGTGTTCGGCCGAAGTGGTCATCTCAGGCGGTCGTCCTTGACGTCAGGCGGCAGGTACCAGCCCAAGGCTGGCCAATTGTTCAGCACTGCCGCGGTGCTGGATCAAGCGTGGGTCGTCCAGCGGCAGGCGCTGCCCCAGTTCGCTTTCCAGAATGGCCTGCAGTTTGAGATTGTCCACGCTGCCATCGGCATTGACGGCGTCCTTCAGTTTGGCCGGGTCCACCTGCGCGGTTTGCCCTGGTGGGTAGTAGATGGCGCCGGTGGCGAAGTCGATGCCGAAGGCGATCAGCCCTGGGATGACGTAGAACAGCAGGCCAACGGCATCCAGCACGGCGATCGCAGGGTCGACCTTGCCGTCGATCTGGCCGCGACGGTCTGGGTAGAAGATGGAGCCGCAAGCCGTCAGTTGCGTCAGCAAGGTGCCCACGAGGGCAGCACCGATCAGGCGGGAAGCAATGCGCATGTAAATCTCCGGGCGTGGCGTTCGGCAGGCCAGGCAAGGCGCCTGAACCCGCGCAGTTAAGACCATGATAGGACAACGTCGGTTCGCCGTTATACTCGCCTGCTTGTTCGAGGGCCACCATGATTTCATTACCTATAGACCGTGTATTGCCAGATCTACGACAGGCCCTGGCCAGTCGCAATGAAGTGATACTCGAAGCGCCCCCGGGTGCTGGCAAGACCACTCGGGTGCCCCTGGCGTTGTTGCATGAGCCCTGGCTAGCCGGGCAAAAGATCCTGATGCTCGAACCTCGCCGACTGGCTGCGCGGGCAGCGGCGGAGCGTTTGGCCAGTGAGCTGGATGAGCAGGTGGGCGAGACGGTCGGCTACCGCATTCGCCTTGAAAGCAAGGTAGGGCCGCGAACGCAGATCGAAGTGGTCACCGAAGGCATTCTGGCTCGCAGGCTTCAGGAGGACCCGGCGCTGGAGGGTGTGGGCGTGGTCATCTTCGATGAGTACCACCTGCGCAACCTCGATTCCGACCTGGCACTGGCGCTGTGCCTGAGCGCCCGTGAACTGCTGCGCGATGAGCCCCCGCTCAAGCTGCTGTTGATGTCTGCCACGCTGGAGGGTGCCCGCCTCTCAAAGGTGCTCGACGATGCGCCCGTGGTCACCAGTGAAGGGCGGATGTATCCCGTCTCGACGGTATGGGGCAGCCCCTATCAGCCGGGCGAGCGAATCGATGCGCGCATCACGGACACGTGCCTGGCCGCCCTCGATGAACAACCTGGCAGCATCCTGGTGTTCCTGCCTGGGCAGGCGGAAATTCGGCGGGTGGCAGAGGACCTCAAGGCATATCTCGGCAGCCGTCCAGAGGTGATGGTGTGCCCGCTGTACGGTGACCTCGACCTGCAGGCGCAGCGTGCGGCGATAGACCCGGCCCCCAAGGGCTCGCGCAAGGTCGTATTGGCCACGAACATCGCCGAGACCAGCTTGACCATCGAAGGGGTCAGGGTGGTGGTGGACAGTGGCCTTGAACGAGTACCCAGGTTCGACCCCCGCAGCGGCATGACCCGACTCGACACACAGCGCATTTCCAAGGCCAGCGCTACCCAGCGGGCGGGACGGGCGGGGCGCCTGGAGCCTGGTGTCTGCTATCGGCTGTGGTCGCAGTCCCAGCACGAGCAGATGGCCAGCTACAGCACCCCTGAAATCCTCCAGGCAGATCTGGCAGCCTTGGCGCTCCAGCTGGCTCGATGGGGCATGAAGCCGGAAGAGATGACCTGGCTCGATCAACCACCAGCGGCGCCCTTCGCTCAAGCCACAGACCTGCTCAAGCGTCTGGGCGCGCTCGACGATGCTGGACAGCTCATGCCACACGGTGCGGCCATGAGCGTGTTGCCAGCCCACCCCCGGATCGCCCACATGCTCATCAAGGGCAATGCGATGGGCCTTGATGACCTGGCATGCAACATCGCGGCTCTGCTGGGCGAAAAAGATATCCTGCGTGGGGCCGGTGCCGACCTGCACTCCCGGCTCAGCGCACTGTCGGGCGAGCAGCATGCCCGTCGCAGTGGCGGTTCCCTGCAACGCGTGAAACAGTCTGCTCGGCAGTACCGGTCGCTGCTGCGTGGCAAGGCCTCGAGCCCTGTAGACGCGCTCGATCACCCACGGTGGGTAGGATGCCTGCTGGCGTTCGCATACCCTGATCGAATCGGCCTGCAGAGGCGGGCGACTGCATCTGAATACCGTCTTTCCAACGGTCGTGCTGCGGTGTTCTCAGAGCCCGATGCTCTCACCAAACATGAGTGGCTGGTGGTGGCCGATCTGGGTAGCCGGCAAGGACAGCGCGAGGAGCGGATCTACCTGGCGAGTGACCTCGATCCGGCCTTGTTCGATAACCAGCTGGCTGACCTGGTGAGGTCGGTCGATGAGGTCGATTGGGACGAGCGCGAAGGCGTGCTCAAGGCGCAGCGGCAGTGGCGGGTAGGCCAGCTCGTGCTGTCGACGAAAGCGCTGGCGAACCTTGACGAGCAAACCCGTTCGCTGGCCTTGGTCAGCCTGGTGAGGCGCAAGGGCATCGAGCTTCTGCCCTGGAACCCCGAGCTGCGGCAGTGGCAGGCCCGGGTGGGTCTGCTGCGCCAGCTGGATATCGAGCGTGGGCAGGCACAAAGCAAGTGGCCTGACCTGAGCGATGCCAATCTGCTGGACACGCTCGACCAATGGCTCACGCCCTACCTGGGTAAAGTCACGAGGCTCAGCCACTTCAGCCAGCTGGACCTGCCCTCGATCATCAGAAACCTTCTGCCCTGGCCGCTTCCACAGGAGCTGGACACCCAGGCACCCCAGGCGATCCAGGTGCCATCCGGCTCGAATATCCGTATCGACTATTCGCAGCATCCGCCAATTTTGGCCGTGCGGCTTCAGGAGCTGTTTGGCCTGGCAGAAACCCCACGCATCGCTCAGGGCAGGCAGCCGCTGGTTCTGCACCTCCTGTCGCCGGCTCGCAGGCCTGTGCAGGTCACCCAGGATCTGGCGAACTTCTGGCGCAGCACTTACGTGGAGGTGAAGAAGGATCTGAAGGGGCGATACCCGAAGCACTATTGGCCTGAAGACCCGCTGGTGGCCGAAGCGACTGCCAGGGCTAAGCCTAGGAAGTAGCGATGCGCATACGTAACTGAACGTCACCCGCCGTGTGCAGAACGGCTTGGTGAGCGAGCACAACGCACTGGAAATCCTCGCCGGCAAGCTGGGCGACGACCAGACCGGGGTGCCGGTGGTCGGCATCGACATCGTCCTCAGCAAACAGCCCTCTACGCCAGCGCCGCCACCTGATGGACAGTGCCCTGGCCAGCCAGGATGTCATCAATCTGAGCCTGTGCGTGCCCCTGACCGGCGCGCAGGTCGGAGCACTGACCCATGACATCGTGTGGCTGAAAAACAGTGTCATAGGCGGGCAGACCATACGGGTGCCGACTTCGTACTTGATCCAATCGGACGCCCACAAAGTTCGTAGCCGCCGTAGTATTCCTTTCCGTCGATAGCGGAAGGTTCAAGAACCTTAGCGCTTGAGGGCAGCGGTTGGGTATCTCGGAGTTTTGTACAGCCTTAGTGACGCATTTTGACAGTTCTAAAATCATGGACACTGGGGATAATAACGGGCATGCCGTTCCGCATCAATGTCGCCAGTTCTGCATTAGACTCCACCGGCATGCTTGGTTTGTAGAGTCCTTCTTCCAACAACGACTCAATAACGTGTACGAGGCGTCCTGTAATCTTTGAATTTAATGCTTCAGTCAATACATGGTGGCGGTTCTCAGTGTTAACATATTTCTCGATGGCCTCTGAAGCATCATTTGGGCTGCGCAGTATATTGCGTTTCGCTTCTTTTAACTCCCCTTTGGAAATCTTGAACCAGTGTTGAATCTCTTTATAGGACATTTCCTTCAGTTTCATATTGCTGAAATCCCTTTTCGCTAACTCCGAGGGATGTGTCGGCCACTTGCCTGCTTCGCCGCGACTCGGCAGCGTAATAGCTGGTCTTCGCACATTTTTGTTGGGGTATAGGAAAGAGTGCCCAGTGGGATCGCTGCGGTTCACGGGGTCGTTTGAACAGTAGGCGTAGGTATTCATGCCACCCGCGTCGAACGGGCTTAGGCTATCAGGTGAAAGAAAACGCATTAAGCGCGTGTTGTAGACTCTGTATCCGGAGCCAAGCAGGTAGAGCGGTGTCAGCGCTTGCGCATGCTCACCATTGAAGCCAAGTAACGTGTGTGCAGATCGAATCTCTGCGGCAAAGCCGTAAGGCGAGTACGCCGATCTCTCGAGTCTGTTCATGCGATTGTGCTCGCGGTTGGAGAACTGTCGTTTCGCCCGTTAGCAGGGCGGGCGTCTTGAGTATCCGGGTGATGTACGCACCCGGCCACTGGCAAAACTGACAGGTGTTAGAGAACGGCCTTGGGCCCCGCACGAAATCGCGAGCAACCCAATCGCCGAACCACGAATGCCAACGGTTATAAAGATCCATGCCATTACGCATTTGTTATCCGTCGACGGCCGGAAGCCTCATAGAATTCCAGCTGCGAAGAACGCCACCGAGTTTTTCCAGATTTCGCACTGGCCGCAATCATCCGATCCCCACCCTGACCCAAGCCCTGCGGGGCATATCTCCAAGCCCCGCAAATCATACTGCCCACTCGACCTCAAGCCTCCTCGAAATGCATCTCTGGCGGCTGTTGGCGCAACCCACGGGTGATGACCAGCAGGTACAGGCACCCCATGCCCAGCCAAGCCACGCCAAGGTAGATGGCCATGGGGTCCAGGCTTGCCATCAGCCACAGATCCGCCATCAGCCCGACCAAGGGGAAGGCCAGGTACACCGCTGCCGCCTTGAGCCCGCGCTCGCCCTGGGCGATCCAGTAGTGAAAGATCACCGACAGGTTGACCAGGCTGAACGCCAGGAAAGCGCCGAAGTTGATGAACGAGGTGGAGGTCGTCACGTCCATGCGCAAGGCCAGCAGCGCGACTACGCCACACAGGACGATGCTGATGACCGGTGTGCCGAACCGCGTACTCAGTCGCCCGAACCAACGCTTGGGCAGCACACCGTCGCGGCCCATGGCGAACAGCAGGCGCGAGGCACTGGCTTGGGCGGAAAGCCCCGAGGTGAACTGGCCCACGATCAGGCCGATCAGGAAGAAACTCACGAAAATGTCCCCGCCAATGGCCTTCGCGATTTCGTAGGCGGCCGAGTCCGGGTTGCTGAAGGTCGCGCTTGGGTGCGCGAGTTGGACGAAGTAGCTGGCCACGATGAAGATGAAACCGCCCAGCAGGGTGATGAGCAGGATGGCGCGAGGGATGGTCTTGCGCGGTTCATGGGTCTCCTCGGTCAAGGTGCTGACCGCATCGAAGCCCAGGAACGAATAACAGGCGATGGCGGCGCCACTCATGATCAGGGGCAGCTGGAAACCGTCCTGATGAAAGGGTGCCAGCGACCACAACGGCTGGTTCAGCTCGCCGGTGGCGTAATGCACGGCCAGGCCCACGAAGGCTGCCAGTACGAGGAACTGAAGCAGCATAAGCACGCCATTGACGGTCTTGGCCAGCTGCAGGCCGATGATGTTGATGGCCGTGGTGACGGCAATGAAGGCCAGCACCCACACCGGGTGCGGCACCGCCGGAAAGGCCGAATGCAGGTAGGCCGCGCCGATCAGCCAGATCGCCATGGGCAGGAACAGGTAGTCCAGCAGCACCGCCCAACCGGCCAGAAAACCCAGCTTGGGGCTGATGGACTTGCGCACGTAGGTGTAGGCCGAGCCGGCGACGGGGAAGGCCTTGGCCATCTTGCCGTAGCTCAGGGCGGTGAACAGCATGGCGATGGAGGCGGCCAGATAAGCCGAGGGCACGGCGCCCTGGGTGGTGTCGGCGAGGATGCCGAAGGTGCCCAGCACAATGATGGGGGTCATGTAGGCGATGCCGAACAGCGTCACCGCACCCAGCGACAGGGTGCGTTTCAAGTGGGCCATGGTGTTACTCCGGATTGTGTTTTTTATGGAGTTCAATGTCAGGGCCCGGCCTGGGCCCTGGGCGCCAGCCGTGGCGCAAAGGTTCAGACGGTGGTCAGGATCAGTTCTCGCAAGCCGTCAGGGTGCTCGACCTGCTGGCCTGGCAGTTCGAAGCGGCGCTCGGCCAGGTAGCTGTAGTCCTGGCGCGCTTGCCCGATCAGCGCCAAGTCGAGGTCCAGTTGCAGCCGGCAGGCGGTGCGCCCTGCCTCGCATAACAGTTGGCCGTAAGGGTCGACCACCGCGCTGCCGCCTGCAAAGACCAGGTTGCCATCGCCCTGGCCGACGCGATTGACCATGACCGCATAGGCCTGGTTTTCCATGGCGCGGGCGCTGATGGCGGTGCGGTGCGTGGGGCCATAGGGGTCCATGTTGCCGTTGGTCACCAAGATCAGCTCGGCGCCCAGCTGGCCCAGGGCGCGGGCGCTTTCGGGGAATTCGATGTCGAAGCAGATCAACAGCCCTACGCGCACCCCTTTGTACAACGCCGTGGCGTAGCGATCGCCCGCCGTGAAGATGCCCTTGTCGGAGGCCCACAGGTGGGTTTTGCGGTACTTCAACGCGACACCGTCCGGGGTGATCAACACGGTGGTGTTGTAGAAGTGCCCGTCTTCGCCCGCTTCGGCAAGGCCAACCACGGCTGCCACGCCCTTGTCGGTCACCGCTTGGGCGACGGCAGCAAGCGTCGGGCCGGTCAGGGGCTCGGCGATAGCCGCGATGTTGTCATGGGTTGGAAAGCCCATCAGTTGGGTTTCCGGGAACACGATCAGGTCCACATCCGCTGCTGCGCGGTGGATCGCCTCGAGGGTGCGTTCCAGGTTGTAGGCGGTGTCGCCGTCGCGACCGTCCAGCTGGACGAGTTCTACTTTCATTGCAACTCCTGAATGCGCAGCCCAACGGCTGCCAGGTGATCGACGCGGCGTGAAACCAGCTGCTGTGGCGCACGGTGAGTGCCCGAGTATGCCGCTGCCATCGGCGGCGGGGTAATTACGCCCTTGAGGTAACCCATAGGGGTTAGCCCCATGCAAATCCGTCGGTACTGGTCAACGCTGCGCTGAAAACAGCGCCGCAATGCCGATGCACTCCAGTACACTTTGCCTGCTCGGTTGTATTCACCCTGACCTGCGTCTCACCTTTTGGTACAGAGCCCGGACATGAACCTTACACTTCAGGACATTGCCTGGCATCGCTCGGTCGGCCAGGTGATCGATGCGTTGGACCACCCCGGCTTCTGGCTGCGCCTGGTGCGTTTGCTGGAGCAATACGTGGCGTTCGACAGCTGGGTCGCGTTTCTTTTCAGTGAGCACCGCCCATTGGTGTATGCCGAATCCCCGGGCAGCGACGGCGGGCTGGACCCGTTATTCCAGGATTACCTCAAGGGCCTCTACCTGCTGGACCCGTTCTACATCGCCAGCCGGGAAGCACCGGCAAGCGGCCTGGTCCAACTGGCCGACGTGGCCCCTGAATGCTTCGAGCGCACCGACTACTACCAGCGTTATTTCCGCCTTAACGTGGTGGCCGACGAGGTGCAGTACAACGTGGCCCTGGATGCAGGGCGCACGCTTTGCCTGTCGCTCGGTAGCCGCTCACGCTTTGCAGGTGAGCAGATTGCGTTGCTGCACCTTTTGCAACCCTGGGTGCTGGCCACCATGCGCCAGCGCTTTCGGTTCGAGCACGATGTCGACGAAGTCACCCCGGCGCCTGCGTGGCAGAACCACTTGGCCGAGGGCTTTGGCCACCTTGAAACGCCGCTCACCGCCCGCGAACTGGAAGTGGGCCGCATGCTGCTCAGCGGCTGTTCCAGCAAGGAGATCGGCCGCAAACTCGCCATTTCATCGGAAACCGTGCGGGTCCATCGCAAGCACATCTACCGCAAGCTGGGCATCAAGTCCCAGTCGGAGCTGTTCGCGCTGTTCCTCAAGGCCCAGCGCTAGCAGCCAACGGCTGCGTTCAGGTGCGCTGCTCGACTTCGAGCAGCATGAACAGCCGGTACATGACCACCGTGCCGAACAATTGCAGGAAGCCTGCCAGGCTATCCACCAGCAGTTGCACGCCAGGGGAAGGATCGGGGATGGCCATCAGGATCAGGCCTTCGATCAGCCAGATCGACGCCAGCACCCCCAGCAGGCACACCAGAATGCGCATGAAATGGCCAGTAGTCATGCGGGCGCTTTCGCGCATCGCCTGCACCACGGGCAAGCCGCGCAGCACCAGCAGGTATTCGCCGAACACCAGGTTGACCATGATCCACACCCCTGGGAACACGAACAAGGCCATGCCGGCCATGATCAGCAACGAGCTGATTAGCACCAGCAGCGTCAGCGCCGGCCAGAGCTGCACCGCACGGGCAAACAGGTCGCGCTTGGCGATGGCCTGGCCATTGCTGCGGGTATCGAGGTAGAGGATCAGTGCAGCGCTGTACAACGGGTAGCACAGCACGTAGATCAGCATGCCGTAGGCCGGCGAGGCCTGCTCGCCCAGCTGGCGATACAGCACCTGGGTCAGCACGGCTTCGAGCACCACCAGCGGCAGGCACAGTTGGGCAATACCGGCCAGGTGGCGGGTGAAGAAGTGGAGGGAGTCGCGCAAAACGCTCAGCGGATTCATGGGTCAACATCGCATGGCAGTTGAAACAGGGGGTCTAACTCTAGCCCAAAGCGACCCCTGATCCGTCACTTGCTGAAAAAAGTTTCACCCCGCCAGTGATTGAATCAGCCGCGTTAACGCCCCATCTTTGAGCCTGTCCGTTGTCCCGCTACCCACGAGGTCGCCCCATGAATACCGAAGAACAATCCCTGATCGATGGCCTGTTCAGCCGCATCAAGCAGGCCGAAGACCCAAGCCAGCCCCGTGATGCGCAGGCACAGGCCTGTATCGAGGCGCACGTGCGCCAGCAGCCGGCGGCCCCTTACTACATGGCCCAGGCGATCCTGGTGCAGGAAGCGGCCATCAAGCGCCTGGACGAACAGAACAAACAGCTCGAAGCCGAACTCAAGCAGGCACGTGCCCAGGCCGAGGCTGCGCAGGCCGGAGCCTCGCAGAACACAGGCGGCGGCGGTTTTCTGTCCAGCATCTTCGGCGCTGGTGGGCGCAGCTCGGCGCCGGCACCTGCCCCTCAACCCCAGCGCTCGGTCGCGCCGTCCGCACCC
>NZ_DIMK01000059.1:0-40351 GCF_002425525.1 Pseudomonas sp. UBA5568
TCAAGACACAAGCGGCCTCGCCGGGGCGCCGGACCGGCCGTGATGGGCCGCAAAGCGGCCCCTTCCCACTCTGCTCTCCAGCAACATCCCGCCACAAACCCTCATGCCATCCCGCCACCATCAAAACGGAACTGTCAGCCAAACGGCACAGTCCACCTTTACAGGCCCACCTACCAGAGGCCACAGAGGAGACTCCCATGAAAGGTACCGCGCTTTCGGCCCTGTTCGCGGCCGCTACCCTGCTCGCTTCGCCGGCCTTCGCTGCCGAAAAAGACCTGTGCGCCCTGAACCTGCAGGAAATCAACGACACCATGGCCACCGCCGGAGCCACCTCGGAAGGCCTCAAAACGCAAATCGATGATGAAGTGACCAAGGCCAAAGCTGCCCAGGCAAAAGGCAATGACAAGGAGTGCATTGCAATCACTCAAAAAGCCCTGACCACGCTGCAAAACACCAACAAAGGCAGCGGCTCGAGCAGCGGCGGCGCCTGATGCATCGCGCGGGTGAGCGCTCAGCTGTCGACGCCGCCCGCGCAATGCCGTATACTCCGGTTCACGTGCCGTAAGGTGCGTTAGCTTAGAGCTAGTGTGGGGCCGATTAGGATTCGACGCCGGTAGCGAAACTCTAGGTGCATGCCGAGTTGGTAACAGAACTCGTAAATCCACTGTTGCAACTTTCTATAGTTGCCAATGACGAAAACTACGAGGGCTACGCTCTCGCTGCGTAAGCAGCTGAGCCCGCTCTCCTGGTAGCTTCGGCTCCAGCAATCACCAGGGGATGCCTGTAAACCCGAAGTGATTGTCATACAGAACAGGATCGTCGTGTAGCACGTTGGGGGCAAAGCGACTAAAACTTACCCAACTCGTCCAAAGCACCCTGCCCGTCGGGCGGCTGCGGATTAACTCAGTAGACACGGCTAAGCATGTAGTACCGACAGCGGAGTACTGGCGGACGGGGGTTCAAATCCCCCCGGCTCCACCAAATTAACGAAGGAAGGCGTCCATGGACGTCTTTTTTTGTGCCTGGAAGTCAGTGAAATCAAGGGTTTACTGCTCTTTTGAGGGCCACAACGGTTTTTTGAGTTCCAGCCATCCCGGTATTCCCCGTGGTATTCCAGCCTACCTAGGGCTAATCTTGGGAATACCAAAAGGTGTCATGGAGCTCATCCCATGTGCGCTCAAACAGCTCGTCTCTCCGACCGCCAGCTCAAGGCGGTCAAGCCCAAAGACAAGGATTATGTCCTCACGGATGGCGACGGCCTCCAGCTCCGAGTCCGGGTCAACCGCTCGATGCAGTGGAATTTCAACTACAGGCATCCGGTCACCAAGAACCGAATCAACATGGCGCTCGGCTCCTATCCCGAGGTCTCCCTGGCGCAAGCTCGGCGGAAAGCGGTTGAAGCTAGGGAAGTACTTGCGCAGGGGATCGACCCGAAAGCTCAGCGCAATGATCTCGCACAGGCCAAACTAGCCGAGACGGAACATACGTTCGAGAAAGTAGCTACCGCCTGGTTCGAGCTGAAAAAGGACTCGGTCACGCCGGCCTATGCTGAGGACATCTGGCGCTCACTCACGCTGCACGTTTTTCCGAGCATGAAATCGACTCCGATCTCGGAAGTCAGCGCACCGATGGTGATAAAAATTCTTCGGCCCACCGAAGCCAAGGGCAGCTTGGAAACCGTAAAGCGGCTTAGCCAGCGCCTCAACGAGATCATGACCTACGGGGTCAATTCGGGAATGATTTTCGCGAACCCGCTCAGTGGGATTCGGGCGGTATTCAAGAAGCCGAAGAAAGAAAACATGGCGGCGCTACCGCCCGAGGAGCTCCCTGAGCTCATGCTGGAAATTGCGAACGCCAGCATCAAGCGCACGACCCCTGCCTGATCGAGTGGCAGTTGCACACCATGACTCGTCCTGCCGAGGCTGCGACTACTCGTTGGGCAGACATCGACTTTGAAAGGCGTGTCTGGACCATCCCGCCGGAGCGGATGAAGAAGCGCCGGCCGCACAGCATCCCGTTGAGCGATCAAGCCATGTCATTGCTGGAGATACTGAAGTCCCACAGTGGTCATCGGGAATACGTCTTCCCGTCAGATCGAAACCCTCGTACTCATGCCAATAGCCAGACCGCCAACATGGCGTTGAAACGCATGGGCTTCCAAGACCGCTTGGTCAGCCACGGTATGCGCTCGATGGCCAGCACCATATTGAATGAACATGGGTGGGACCCGGAGCTCATCGAAGTGGCGCTGGCGCACGTCGACAAGGATGAGGTGCGCAGTGCCTACAACCGAGCCGACTACATCGAGCGACGACGGCCGATGATGGCTTGGTGGAGCGAGTACATTCTGAAGGCGTCGACGGGCAATCTCTCGGCCAGCGCGATGAATGTGGCTAGGGATCGGAACGTAGTACCTATCCGATAGGGCGGCGACAACGGCGACACTGGCGACAGACCGCGTGCCATCTACATCCTTGCCGTTTGAGCGGATGGCGACAGTCGCCAACTCGCCTCTATTTTGGCTTCTCCGGCTAAGCCCGTGAGCATGGGGAGGCTTCGCATCCCCATGCTCACGGGCTAACACTAGAAAAGCGACAAACGGCCACTTTGCCACTGACACCCACCGACTTCCAAAGCACGCCAGAGGTGAAATCTGGCGCATTTCCATATGCCCTTCACCAATTGACCCATGCCGCGGTGACCGATAGAACGAAGATTCAAAGCGCTGCCTTAGGCAGCACCCCAGATGACCAGAGCCTTCAAGGTCATGCCGCTCACCCGGTGGTTCATCCCAAAGTGCGATTCGCGCCCGGAGGCTCGCACGGTCATTCGCCAGAATGATGGACGCCCTCTAAACAATCCGCCTAGTGCGGCTGCCCGCTAACCCTTTAGCCCTGCAGCAACGAACCTGCTCGGCCAACGTTTTGCGCCAACCGTTCGCCCGTCTCTTTTTCCAGAAAAGAGACGGGCGCTCCTACCACTGCTGCAGCCCTCATCGCACAGGGCTTTGCGGCAATTCCCCTCGTGACAATCGGCGTGACAAACGCCGATGTCACCAGCAACAGCGCTGTAGATGATGGTGCCGCAGACCAAGGAATGGACTGCACCTGACTGACAGTCAGGCATGCCCCGGTCATCGCATTGCTGCTTGCACATGGCTCAGGATCTCGCGGCACTGGTCTCGTCAGCCAATGCAGCCTCCACCCGCCCACCGCTATCGGTGCTCAGGAGGCCAGATCATGGAGATGCCCTTGCTCCTGGTCGTAAGGAGCCGCCAGTCCCGCGTCAGTGGACACCCTCACAGGTCGCAGGGGCCTTGATCCCTGATAACACTCAGCATTCTTGGCGGGATGACGTGAGGGAGAGATCGGTAATTTATGGAGGACGGCTATGCAACTGCGCGAAGTACAAGGCCCACCACGCCCCTTGTTGGAACAGCATATAACGCCTCTACCCTACCCGGTCGCGGCGCTGGGCGATCTTTTGGGCCCGGCCGTAGAGCGCATGGCCGATGTGATCGGCGTGCCCTGCGCCATGGCCGCGCAATCTGTTCTAGCCACGGCAGCTTTGGCAAGCCAGGCGCACGCCAATGTTCACCTCGACGGCCGAATTTATCCGTTGTCGCTGTACTTGCTGACGGTGGCTTGCTCGGGTGATCGCAAAAGCGCGGTGGACCATATTGCGCTTCAGGCCGTACGCGACTGGGAAAGACAGCAGTGGATTGCCTATGGCGAACAGCTCAAGGCGCACCGAGCTGCAATGAGCCTCCCCACGAAGTCACCGACCTCGAAAAAGTCAGCACAGCTAGCGCTGGACGCGCAACCTGAACCTGTCCAACCAAGACTGCTGACTGCTGAGCCGACCATTGAGGGCCTGGTCAAAAGCCTGTGCCACGGCTTGCCCAGCATGGGGCTGTTCAGCGATGAGGGCGGGCAGTTTTTAGGCGGCAGCACCATGAGCAAGGACAACATGATCAAGGCGATCACTCACTTGTCGACGCTGTGGGACGGCAGCCCGATTGATCGGTCGCGCGCGATGGCAGGGGAAAGTCTGCGTGCCTATGACCGCCGTCTCAGCATGCACTTGATGCTGCAACCCCGCCTGGCCGACCGCTTGCTTCAGGACGCAGATATCAAAGACCAAGGCATCCTGGGGCGCTGCCTCATCAGTTGGCCCGAGCGTCTGGTTGGACAACGGCTGTACAAAGCCATCGACCTGACCCGAGATCCAAAGGTGCACCTGTACCAGCAGCGCATTGCCGCGCTCATGCAGAAGCCTTGGTCACGCCATAAAGACGGCGGCCTCAACCCTGTAACTCTGGAATTAAGCCCCCGCGCCCGTGAAGCATGGATTGCCATTCACGACACCATTGAATGCGAGTCTGGGGAATTCGGCGAGCTGGTCAACGTGCAAGCTGCTGCCGGAAAGGCCGCCGCGAACGTTCTACGCATGGCTGGTGTGATGGCGGTGGTTGAGGAATCGACTGTATTGGAAGACATGCACATTCAGCGCGCCTCCACGCTGATGGATTACTACCTGGCCGAGAACCAACGCCTGACTGAACAGGAACCACTGAATAAGCTTCGCGCAGAGGCTGATTGCCTGCTGCGCTGGTTGATAAAGAAGAACTGGTCACCGTTTCGCCTGCGCGACCTTACGCGCAACGGCCCCCGCTTTGCCCGTAAAAGCACGCGGCACACCTTCGAGCTATTGCTGCAACTGGTTGCCCATAACTGGCTGGACAATGACGGGGACATATTCGAGGTGCGCCATGTTCCGACTAAATGACGCCGTGCGCCGCTATCGAGCGCAACATCGCTCGCCGACCGAGTTACGGTGTGTCGCCGCCACTGCCACCACTTTGCCGCCACGTGCCAATCCAGATGCGGCGGGGGTTGTCGCCAGTGTCGCCGCTGTCGCCGCTCCAACCTCTGAGTCAACCGACCTCGCTCGGCTTATCGAGCAGTTGCAAAAAGAAGGGGCTTTGCTGCAACGCAGCGAAAATGCCCTCCTCATCCGCCCAGCGCACTGGGGACAGTTGGACACCATCAGCCCGTACTGGAAAGCCCTGTTGCTGCTCCTACAGACCAACGATCAAGGTGAAGACAATGGCGCTGGTCGGTCGGCGTGATGGTCGCAATTTTGGCTACGGTCGCCAACTGAGCTACGCCGGTCGGCAGGCACTGGAAGATCTGTTTGCCGGCGGCCACTTCGCCACCGTCAAAGCACACAGCGATCGCTGGCAAGCCTTCGTGCGCTGGTGCCGATCGGAGGACGGCCCCGGTTACAACGATGCACGTCAGATTGATCGACAGACGTTGGAGGATTACGTCGCATACCTGCGCCAGCAGATCCAGCAAGGCGAACTGTGCATCGCCACCGCGCAAAACCGCCTGAGCAGCGTTAACCGCACCCTCGCTGCTCTGCGCGGTGATCAGGATGTGAGAATCATCAGTCCGAGTCAGGCATTGGGGCAGCAGCGTTGCACAATACGTATGCATACGCCGGATGGCCAGGACCAAAAACAGTTGCAGCGATTGCTGCAGGCGCTGGTTGAACAGAAGCACGAGCGGGTGGCCGCGATTGTCATGTTGGCGCGGACTACCGGTATGCGCCTGCGTGAAGCGATCCTTGCGGACCTGCCTCGCTTGCACCACGAGGCTAAACACTTGGGCCGTATCAATATCCAGGACGGCACCAAAGGCGGTCGCTCAGGAGCATCGGCGCCGCGTTGGATTACCGCCAATGAACAAGTCAGCACAGCTCTAATGTTGGCAGATGAAGTGTCGCCAGCCGGCAGCCGCAACCTACTGGACCGAGACGAAAGCTACGCCGTGTTTCTGCAACGGACGGTGCTGCCCGCCCGTGAAATATTGCATGCCTACGGGCTGAAGGGCTTCCATGAATTACGTGCAGCTTATGCCTGCGACCGTTACGAACAGCTCACAGGCCACGCCCCTCCAATCAATGGCGGACAATGCTACCAAGCCAACCGCAAACTTGATCGCCACTCCCGCCTGCAGATAAGTAATGAACTCGGGCATAACCGGATTGATGTGGTTTCCGCCTATATTGGTGGCCGATCATGAGTAAACAGTTTGATATGACGCTCTTCCTCAGCGGTGTATTGACCGGTTCGAATAGCACCCAACAACGACATCTACGGCAGGCCCGAATAATGCAAATGGCCATTAAGCAGCGATGGTGTAACGATAGCCCGTGGACTTGGCGAGCAAAGCATGTTGACTGGTACTTTCGGGTCAAGCTAAAAGAACACTCGGCCTCCACGCGGTATTACTATCGACTTACTACTCTACTGATCTGCAAGCGGATGAATAACTACAAGCTGTTGCGCTGAAACACTATACAACTGGGATACCTGTGTTGATTTATGCTCACTCACAGGGCTCATACTCACTAGGTGAGCATCTCATACCCATAGCATTACTCCTAATTTTCCATGTGCAACATATGCGCGTACTCCGGCCCACTTCATAACGCGGTATAACTGCTATTAAGGGTATGCCAATCTGAACAGAAAAATCTAAAAGGTGCACTGGCACGTCTCCATAAGCTTTTAACTGAACTACTCACCCACCATTCAATTGTGAGAGGGGGGGGAGGCACCTCCGTGACAAAATTACTCAGAGGTAAATATTAGTTAACGCCAATCGCTTTGAATGCTGCATCCACCGGATCACTGTAGAAACTGGTTTGAAATTTCGCGAATAGCTCACCAGGGATAGTCGGAATGTCAGTTACACTGGCCATTGGAAGTAGGATCCGCTTTGCCCCGGCATCGAATGCAACCTGCATACATTCAGCTAGGTTTTCCACCGGCACCACACTCCCTCCCAGGCTCATATCACCTAATACGACCAACTGCGCCTGGAGTGGTCGCTGCATCAAAGCAGAGCAGTATGCAACGAAGCCTGCGAGGGTCAGAGCCTTCGGAGCACCTGTATTATGCAACTCCACTACATGGAGGTGGTAGTCATGATCACCGACCTTGGCAGCGGCGCTGACCCGAGTAATGTTGGCCTTAAAATAGTCAAACGCGACCTTCAAGGCCTCCTTTGCGGTCGAGCTGCTACCGAGACCGGACATATTCAGTTTGCCGCTGCCAGCAGTGATCTGGGTTTCCAGCCGGTAGAGCCCCAAATGTCCGTTGCCACCAGTCGACACTAAGTGCATTACGCCTGGTTTGCCCTGCCCTTCAGGGATCAGACCACCACCACCCTGCTCCGGCACGCTAATGAAAGTCTCCTCCAGAGTATCGGCGTTAATATACGAAAAGTGTACATCAAAGAACTCCATCCCACCGATTTTCTTCAGTTGCTCTTTCACACGGCGGCGGGCCTCCAAAGCATACTCAAGGCAACGACGCACAGCCTCACGATCGTAGTCAGCACTCGGATACAAGAGTTTGAGCAAACCTGACACCGTTCGACGTACAGCAATCGTGTCACGCTGGTTTAGATTGTTTCCCAGCTTGAAGAAGCGGTCAATCGCATCGGCAAAGTTTCGTTTGCGTATCTCGCGCATAAACTCGGCTAAATAGTCGGTGATCAGCCCGTAGCGATTGGTGAAAAATTCAGGGCGCATCTTCGGCACCTCCCAGCCAGGAATATAGGCATGGAAACGGTCAAAAAATGCAGAGTCGATCATCGCGGTTGGAAACGGTGCCAGCAGGTGGCTGGTCTTGACCAAGGTGTCCACCGGTTGGTTGATGTTGCCAACAAACATCATACTCGCAGACGCAGAGATGGAGTCACGTCCACGGGCGAAGGAACCTGAAGCCATATAGTCCTTCATGATCTGTACGCCGTCCTTGTCTTTGAACGAGATACCTGCCACCTCATCGAAGGCAACCACATCCCACATTCCGACCAGCCCGACTTGTCTGCGCGACATGTTGTAAAAGAGGTTGGCAACGGTGGTCTGCCCGCCAGAAACCAGGATGCTGTTCGGGCTGACTTCCTTGTAAATGTGGCTCTTACCTGTCCCCCGGGGGCCAAGCTCGCAGCAGTTGTAGTTGTTTTCGACGAAGGCAATCATTCGAGTGAGCAGATGCCACTTCGTGCGGTCATTGAAATGGGCTGGTTCCATGCCCGTTGAGCGCAACAACACATCAATCCACTCGTTTTCACTGAACGCCTTGCGCGCCTCTAGCAATGCATCCATATCCATGTTTGGCATCTGGATGGGCTTGAGATCGTGCACTGTGAAGGGTGAACCTTTGGCCCCTTCCTCGAAGAAATAGTTCAGAGTCACGATGCACCAGATACCACCTGCAAGGAGCTTCTCGAACTCCTTGATGAAGCGACTGGGGATCTCGGCGTCTTTGACGCCCAAGTTCATGAAAAGCGCCTGGTAGATGTCCCGTCGCTCATTCAGACTGACTGAGACCTTGTCGATGATTTTGAAACTACCGCGCTCACGGATCTTCGACTTAACCTTTTCCGCCTCGTCAGGGCGAACGTAGTTTTCAGCAAGGATGCGCTTAACGGTCTCCAAGCCATCGGCAATGACCTCCTCGTTATCCGAGGCGCAATACATGCCGAGCAGGTACTCAAGCACGTACACCGGTACGTTGATGCCTTCCTTTAAACGCTTGGTCAGATCCTTGCGCACTACCTTACCGGTAAAGAACCGGTTCAGCAGCGCGTCGAGATCCAGATCAAGGTTGCCGCAATCAGAAGTCAAAGTCATTGCTAATCGCCAGGTTAATACGGACATCAATTCGGAACTGCTCAACGTCGGTTTCGGCGTCAAGCAACCTTAAGAAGTAGCGCTCGCTAGAGGAAAACGGTCGGTTCAATAGCGTCAGAATGATCTTCCGTTGGCGCTGGTCTAGATTTTGCGAGTCGCTGTCCAGGGAAACCAACTCCACGGCAGAAACAGCCTCACCATCATCATCATATAGCCCTACCCGCAGCACTACCGGCAGCACCCGCTCGGAGACAGCCTCCGTCTGCAACAGGTTGAATCCATAGCGATTGGTGGTAATGGTGAAGTTGTTACCCAACACCGTGACCTGCGCCTTGCGCACCGCCGTATCTTTGGCTTTCTGACCGCGGACCTGTTGCACTTTGAGAACTGGTACAGCCACTTCCTGCAACGCAGCGCCACCGTGGATAAAGCGTGCGCCGCCGACGAAATGGAAACGGTTCACCCCGCGTGGAGACCAGAACATCATGTCATCGCTAATGCCTCCGGTGTCCCTAATGTAGCCAGCATGCACCTGCTCGCTGATACCCAGATTTCGACCAATCAGATAGCGCTTCTTTGAAATCACAGCTCCAGAGGGCTTGGTGAGCAGCTTGCTCTTGTCTAAAGCCTCAAGCGCTGAATCCTGGAACAAAAAGCCGTGATCCGCGGTAATCACCACCCGGTGACCGTTGAGGTTATTGATGATACGACTGACGATGGACTCCAACTCCTCAATAGCATCGCGACAAGCATTGAAGGTGCTGCTTTCAGTGCTAGCGGTGTCACCAACGGCATCAATCTTGTTGTGATAGATGTAGATGACACGATATGGCTTGATCAGTTCTCGCCCATCAGTCTTGTTCATCGTAAGGAAGTCTTCGGCACGCAGGGCGCAGCCACTCACTCTGGCCAGGATCTTGCTGCGAGCCTCCAAACCATCACTGCTCAGCCCATCCACTTGCACCAACCCCGCATCGGTGTAACTCAGAGTCTTGTGCGGCAGAAGGCTTGCCATACCGAGCTTGGTGTAGGACGGCAGCACCCCCAGCTGGCTACTCAACTCTGCAGCGAACCGATACTTACCGTTGAGCGACTCGCTCAACTCCTTAGCAACCTCATAGCGCAGTGCATCGCTGATCACCACGAACACCCGGCGATCCTCGCCACCTTTCAGATAGCGATCCACCTGCTCGGCATAGAAGTTTTGTTGATTGGGTACATCAGACAATTGCCACTGCTGCAGAAGGCCCCCATCAACGAAGCTGCCCCACTTCTGAGCCAGTGGTTGCAGGAAGCCGTTTAAGTAATCCTGCTCAACTCGGGAAGTCAACGGCGACAAGGCGTCTGGACTACGGGCATACACAGCATCAGCGGCTTCGTGATACATGCGGTAGAGCTGATCGAAACGATAAAGCTCACTGGTATAGGCGTTGTAGCAGGCCTCAGCGGAAGCAAAAGAAAATCCACCGGCGTAACGCAGCTTTAGCTCGAACAGTTCAGATGCTGCAATCAGCGAGCGGTAGTAGGCGTACCAAACCGAACGGTTAGCGTCCTCGTTGTCCGGCCAGCGAGGATTGGCCCAGTAACCCTCCATGCGCCGGCTGGCCATTTCCCGCAACTTAAGGCCAACCACCTCGCTGGTATTAGTAAGTACGGCATCTCGTAACCGCTCGGCAATCTGACGCTCAACATCAACAAAGGTACTGACGGCCATCAGCGCTTCCAAAGGCACCTGAGCCAGCAATTCTGTCGCGCGCAAGTCCGCCGCAACCCGCTTCGACAAACGATCATATGCTCGCTGACGCAAGGTGCTGTCGCGCCACTGCGACAAGAAGACCGAAACATTGGCAGCGCGTGCAGGGTTGAGCTGAAGGGCCTTGAGGTTGGTCGGGGCATGGGTATGTAAGGCATGTCCGATGTCAGAGGCGAACAAACGCACCAGGAAATGGCGCAGGGAAGGCTCACCATGGTGGTAGCCGAATGCCTGCGACATCAGTTGCCAGAACACCGGTTGCACATCGAACTTGCTGATCGATTCCCACAGCGAATTGGTTTCCAGCTCCTCAGCCTCGGCCAAGATAGCGAAAATAGCCGTGAGCACCGCAAACAATTCAGACTGCTCAACCTTCGCCAGTACCGCAAGGATCTTCAGATCTAGCGCCCCCTCATCATCATCCGGATTGAGCAGTCGCTGAATCTTGGTAACCCGATCCCTACTCGCGAAGAACGCACTACGCAGCTTCAGGTGCTCTCGCAAACTCTGTTTGCGCAGTCCCAGCTCCTGCAAAAGCATGGACGTCCGATCTGCTGCGAATGGCGCTGCATACAGGCGGATATCCAGCAACCAATCCTGCTCTGGTTCAGGTCGAACACTGTCCTCGTAAATCAGAAAACGACCAAAAGGACTCTGCAACTCAACCTGCTGCTTGATCGCAAGCGCCGGCATCACCGACCGGCGTAAAATTTGCACATTTTCCAATACCAGGGTGTCCAGGGTCTCACTGAATTCGCTCTGCGGATCCTCCCACCACACCACACGGCTGGCTGCGAACTGCTGCTGCAGGCCATCGATGATCCTGGCGAGTTGTGCGGATAGCTCAGACATCAATCACCGCCCCCAGCGGTATAAAAAACTGAAAAGGCGCATCAAGCCCCGAATCATATAGAGTTTCTAGATTAAGAAATGGTCATGATATGGCTATAGTATACGCTGCCTACTCATCTAGGCTGCGTATGAAATCCCGATAAACCCAATCGCCGCCCCCGAGCGCTGAGATTTTGTAGAGCCCTCCATCGACGGAAAGGAATTCTGTGATGGCAAAGTGTTACAAACGCTCGGACGAGGCATAGGTTGTGGTGTCCGATCTCTTTATCGAACGCATGGTCGAGGGCGGCCGCGCCTGAGCGATCGCGTGATGCTCGATGGCGCGTTCTGGGTACTCCGCTCGGTTGCTGCGTGGCGAGAAATGCCAGAGCGCTTTGATCCATGGTCCACGGTGTATCAACGATTTCAGGGCTGGCTA
Organism: Pseudomonas sp. UBA5568; assembly: GCF_002425525.1. Lineage (NCBI taxonomy): Bacteria > Pseudomonadati > Pseudomonadota > Gammaproteobacteria > Pseudomonadales > Pseudomonadaceae > Pseudomonas > Pseudomonas sp. UBA5568. Next base: position 11,736 of record NZ_DIMK01000059.1, read on the forward strand.
AGCCGAGGAAATTCGATCAGATACTCAAACGCGTGCACCTGAGTTTGAATGCGAAGGGCTTGATCGATCTGAAAACCTGGATGACCGGCTCAACCGCAGTACGCACAACCCGAGCCTCGCCTGGCGCTCCCAAAAAAGGGCCCTAACGAACCTGCCGATCTTGCTCTATGCCGCAGTTGCGGTGGTCTGACAGCCAAGATCCGCATACTTTGTGGTGCCAACGGGACACCGTTGCGCTTCCTCCTCTCTGGCGGTCAAGCCAGTGACATCAGCTACGCTCCCCCTGTTGGAAGAGGTCAGCACTCCATCGAGCCAAAGTAGCCTCCCGGGCAAGCGCTGTAAGTGGCTGCTTGCCGGCAAGGGTCACGACGCCGAAGCACTCCGGCGCTAATGAAACCAATCCCGAATGCAACCCGCCATCCCGCTGCGCTCAATGAAACGCAAACCCAAGCCTATCTTACCCAAGCTGTTTGATCGGCCCAAATACCGACACCGCAACATTATCGAGCGCATGCTTGGCTGGCTTAAGGAGAACCGCAGCACCGGGATACGCTTCGACAAGCTCGTGAAAAGCTATTAAGCCATGGCCTCATTGGCTTGCTCCATGCGGTGTTTGCGAAATCTCTCTTCGTACAGAGCCTAGTTCCATGTGCTAAACGCCCCTCTGAACAAAGCATGAACAGAAGGGGCAATTACCAGCTGCTACGATCCTCCAAATACTGAATGAACGCCGACCTTTTGCGGGCAAATAAAACTTTTTCACAACCAGCGAAACTTTATTTGAGAAAAATTCGCTGGGTTATATATCGCAGCTCCGATAAATACGCGCAGTATCGGTTGACTATTCTTCTTTACTGCCAGTAACTGCCTTGACTTCAGCAAGTAGATTACCAAATTTCCCATAGTTGATCCTGACGCCATCATCCAGGTCGAGGGTGATACGTTGGTCGGCGTAGGGGCGCAGATTTTCGTCAAAGCGGCGAAGCTCTTCGAGCTGTTTGGTGAGCTTGTCTTTGCGCTTTTGCAGGTTTTTTTGCTGAGCGCTACCGGTGGCGCTGTTAATGTCATCGGTAAGCTTATCGATCCGGGCCTGCATCCGGCTTTGCAGCGGCACAACGTACTCCATGCGCATGCGCGAAAGCGTGCCCTCATTATAGCGATGCAGGTAGACTATGCACTCGAAAGCCTTTTGCTTGCCACTGGAGAACAGCCAGTATATCGGGCGTTTCTTGTAGGTTTGCAGGTGATCTTTGTAGAAATTGGTAGACAGGTAGCGGCGAGTGACCTCGTCAGATGACTCACCTGCCTTGCGGCCTAGACTATCAGCCAACCACTCCATGTTTTCTACAAGCGTATCAACGCCCCAGATCACCTTGACGAACTCACGTACTCGTTCAGCAGCATCGTCCTCAAACCATGATTCGTCGGTGACGGGAATAATGCCATCAACATCCGCTTGGAATTTGGTGTAGCGCGTAGGATCGAAACCGATATTACCACTCTGGGCATATATCAATCCAGGCTCATCGAGACTGTACCGCCCCATCATACACCCGACAGCATATGATATTAAGTCACTTGAATCAGATTCACGATCCGCAACCGAAAGAGTAATATGATCATCTTCCACCTCGAAGCTGATCTCATCAGCGAGACCAAACTCGTTAATTATGTTTTTATTATTCCCCTCCTCAATAGCCTTAACCCTTTCCTTAGCCCAAATAAGCTTATCGCGCCACTCCACCCAAGAATCCTGAATCTTAAAAGTTGAACTCAAATTGCTCACAATTGGACTTACGCCAAAGCCCCAGCTAACCTCATAAAACTCACAATTATTTTTTGTTATAGTTATAGCCTCGCGCACCAAATCGGTATCGATCAACCTAAAGGCGGCTTCAATCACAGGCAACGATGAATAGTTACCAATTTGAAAATGCATTGTAGGATTAACTGTCTTTGTTACCCACTGAATCAATTTAGAATTACAGTAAGCGAGAACTCTAAACAAATTTTCCTCATCATCACTCTGGGCAGACATCCCAGTAATATCATATATAAAACCCTTTGGAAAATACCTGAAGCTTGCAATGCCAGAAGTGACATCAGACCAGCTTACCGAGGGCTTAAAATAACACTGCGTGTTTTGTGGGCGAGAACGGATATTCCCATTTTCATCCGAAAAATTCCGAATCTCATGACCATTGTTCTCCCAATTAACAACATAAAGCTGATTGCCATACCACTTACAAAACTCTCCACCCTTGTTGTACGGGAAGAATTTTTTACCAGATACTTCTGCCTCCTCTATAGAGGGAACACCGAAACCGATCTTAGAAAAATCTACCTCGTACCATTGCCTCAAAAAATTATTATTATCAGCCGTAGCCAACCCTTGCTTTGCCACAGCATATTTCGACACAGGCAAACTTCTTCCATATGCAACCCTTACAGACTCGGGCACCCAATAAGCAATTGGACTTCCAGGAATCCTCTTGAATTCGTCAGGCAAAGAGCAGATATTCCTCTCATTTTTGCTAGGGAATTTTTTCGGATACCCATCATCCATAAGTTCAAAATACCTAAAACAATCAAATGATGACTTATAACCCTCTACATGTGCGCCCTGGGCCAAAAATGCTCCCAATCCGAAGTTAATCCCCATTGCGGTCGGGCTTTTGCCATCATATGGCAAATGCATTAAACAGCTTAAAGTATGCGCACCAAGAAGTTTCTCCCTAAATTTTTCATATGACGAGAGGAACATCCAGCTCTGCATGGCCACCATGCTATTGAACCCCATGGGATTACACCAGCCAAAACCCCGCTCTATAAACATGGCGAACAGATCCGACTTACTATCCGGAAAGTTTTTTCTGGCAAACTCCTTAACAGCCGGAATCATTCCTTTTCCGCCCATGTAAGGAGGATTTGCCACAACAGCATCATATTTAAGCGCAAGAAAACAGGCAGGTCTAGCGAATTGATCCAGTACTTGCCCTGCATAATTGCGGGACAATTCATCACCATTGCTCCGCACTATAGCGAGCAGGTCAATAATTCTGCTCAATTTAGCCTTAAGAGTATCCGGCGTGCTGATCAGCGAACCAAAGGTCTTGCCATGCTCAAACATCTTAATCAGCTGGCGCAGGTCGAGCACGGTCAATCCCGAGCTATGCTGTGTCTCCAATCCCCCACCACCGAATAGTTGCCCTGAGTGGAACGCATCCCCTCCTTCGATCTGAATAGCGGCATTCAGAATAACTCGTGCTACTTCCTCATCAGGTAAACCAACGCTTTGCTGAATGGCAATCACATTGAGATGTGGCGGACTTCCTTCCTCATCGAATAGCCGGCGATCATCCTCACGAGCCTTCATCAGCAAGGCAAAAGCAGCAAGCTGAGCAGCTCGATCATCGATATCCAGGCCATACAGGTTTTTTTGCAGTATCAGTCGAGGAATCTCTCGCAAGCGGTAGCCCCGCTCTTCATAGATAGCTCGTAACAGGTTGTAGGCCTCTACCAGAATATGGCCGGAACCACAGGCTGGGTCGAGTACTGTCAGCGACTCAGGATTGAGCGTGCCACCATCCTCATCCATACGTACTTTGATCAATGCATCGAGCTGAGCTTGTACCTCCGACGTTTGCTCAGCGGGCTCGATGTAGTAAGGCATTTTCTCTTTCAGACTGGAGCCTGGGTTGGCCATCAGCCAGAGACGACCGAGGCTATTCTGCACTAAGTACTGAACGATCCAGTTAGGGGTAAACAGCTGGGTAGCAGCGGGAATGTCCTCGCTCTTGACCACCTTACCGATTACCTCGGCCTTCTTTTCGCTGATATAAAACTGGTAAAGCCAGCCAATCACCTCAACCTCTTGCCAGTCACCTTCTGCGATATCACCGACCAGGCGGGCAATCAGCGAGTCGGTGCGCAGGAGGTTATCCGGGAGCAGCAGCTCGGTGGCATCGTCCAGCGCTTCAAATAGGAACGGCATATTACGGTGAAGCTCGTGACACTGGGCAAGGAGGATCTCGCGATACAGTGCTTCGTCTTGATTACCGGCGGTTTTCAGACGAATAGTCTCTTCCTTGTCCAATCCGGGCAGATCGAGGTGATGAGCGTGTTCGAGGATTTCCGGCTGCTGTCCCTCCGGATGGCTGAGTACACGATATCCGTGACTTAGATAGCCCTTGAGCTCCATAAAGCGAATGGCCACCAGGCGGTTGAACCAAGTGTAGGCTAGGGCCTCAACTACAACGTCAAAACCTTGCTGCTGAATACGTCGAGACAGCTCAGATCGCTGTTTGGCAACACTGGCCGGGAACGGCTGACCGCCAATCAGCAGTACATCGCCTGTTTGTTCAACGTTGGCGGGAAATTCCGGGTCAAGCCCGAGGCGACGAGCACGCAGGGTGACGGCCTTGATAAAGTCGAGACGGGCCTGTGGGGCGTATTTCTTAAGTGCAGAGCGGTTCATGCCTGTTCCTTACGGGACGACCAGGCCTTGCGCGCTTTAAGCGCACGGCCATACATCATTAGGTATTTATCGAATTCACTATCAGGGCGCTGATACCGTTCACTCACCTCTCTCAGGAAGAGCTTGAGCTGGACGATATCGCTCCAGTTAGAAGGTTTTTTCTTAGCGGATAAAGTGCGTCGCAAATGATTCATCGCACGAAAGTTGTGCTGATCAATGATCGGAACCTGTAGCGGATGGATCAGGTGGGTCAGGTAGGCGCAAGTGATATACCGCAGCCTGCCAAGGCGTTTATCCCACCATTGAAAAGTGTTTTTTGGAGTGAGCTGATCACCTACAGACAACGCCCAACGTCGGAAAGACGGCCAAAGGCTCTCGATCTCGCTGATCAAGAGTTTCTGCTTTGAGGGGAAGTTTTCCTTTCCCCAGTGCCCCCATTTCCACAGCAGCGCCGCAGAGAGATCTACTTTCTCCGCCAACGTCGAGAAAGCCCTCTTGAAGCCCTCGTACTCATGAGCCGGGTACTTCTGGTAGCTGTATTGTTCCAGGTGGGAGGTGTAAGTTACTTTCACCTCCTTAAGCACCCGCTGCCACTCGGCTTCCTTGATTGGCTCTTCCATGCCCATGGCATTTCTCCTAGGCAAATATGGCTACTGAAGGGCTGAAACGATTCTCCCCCTGAGCGCTTTGCGACGCTGCTCATAGAACACTAGAAAGTCACACAGCGATTCCGGAAGATCAGCAATTTCCAGGCCAGCGAGGTAGTGCTGGCGAGCAATAGCATCAGGCTTGAACTGGGCGTACCATTCATGCGGCATCTTCTGGCGCTTTTGGTTGTTGATGCTGCCTTCAAGCAACTGGAGGTTGGCAAGCCGGTTGGACTTATCGGCCACTTCAGGTACTAGATCCTCTGGGATGCCCGCTTTATGCAGCTGAGGCTTGGTAAAACGAGCCTGCGGATAGATATGATCTACGTGGAAGTGTCTAGACAGGTCGAAGCCTGGAAAGATCAACGAGAGCAGTGCAAAGGTACGCTTGTCGCTATAGGGCAGCTCGACCAACTCATCCAGTTCCTCTTCCGTGAAAGACAGCGTCTTGCCACGCGAAGACATCACGCTTTCGATTTGGGCTACCGGGAAGCCCCTCAGTGCATGGGTACGAACCTGATCACGTAAAGCAGTCAAAAGGGTGTCCAGACCACTGCCCCAGATACCCGAGGCCTTAAGAAGGCTGCGAATCAGCCACTTGCGCACATTCTCGCGATCTTGCGCGTACTCAGTGCGAGACAAGTAGCCCTCACCAGGCTGGCTTACAAATAGGTAGTACGCGATGGGCAACAGGGAACTGTCGGCGCGCAGGTTCTGGCTATTGAAGCCAAAGCTGGCAAGCAAGCGAGTAGACAAAAGCAAGGCCTCACGAATGCGAGGCCAGTTTTCCTCCAGCAGCACCATATTGGCCTTGTTGAAGTTTTCTACCTTGAAGCCAACACTGCCGATATCCGACAGCATCAAGCCGGCCTTGAGCACCAGATCTTTACTAAAGTTAAACTGGTCACCCTCTTTGTTCATCTGGTCGACTAGCTGATGAATCTCCTGCCGGGCATCGAGCTTCGACCACTGCGCCACAGCGATGGAAAGCAGAAGATCCGAGTACGAAAGCGGCGTGCCGCCGCTGTTCATACGAATGAAGATATTCAAGACACGTTCAAGATCTTGTTCGGTCTCTTCGTAGTAATTGATGATTTCTTTGTGGTGAACTGTGCGGTAAAGGTGTCGCAGTACCTTCTTCGCTTGCTTGTGCTGATATAGGCTGAGATCAAGCTCGTCCAAGCTATCGAGCAAATCATCCTCGCTCTCTATCAAAGTACGACTGACGCGAAGCCACAGCTGGCCCTCACCTGTTAACTCCGTCCTGGTCTCAGTGAGAAACTCAAAGCGATACTCAGAGCCAGTTTCAGCGTCCGGCTCGCCCAGCAGATCCAGGTAGAGATAACAGATTGGAAAGGCATCATTGCTCGACCACCATTTGCCTGGCAATTTCCAGGCATAGGAGCCTCGCAGGCCAATGTTTAGCGCGGTCATGCGCTGCTGGCCGTCTAGCACCGCAACCAGATCCCGCTCAGGGAGGATTTTCAATAGCGCGCAGTGATAGTTGTCGCGCTCATGGTAATCACGGACGAAGTCGTAGAACTGGTACTCCTGGCGCTTCTCCGGAGCTATACGCCAGAACAGGAAGGTGCCGAAGGGATAGCCCTGCAACAGGCTGTCGAACAAGCGGCATATCTGCTCTGGCCACCAAACGAACTCACGCTGGATCGCCGGCAGGATGTACTCCTGTGAGGCTATCTTATCCAATAGCTGCTTGATCGTGCCGCCTGGCTTATACATGACTGTTCCCTAGCGAATTTCAACACGTTGATTATCAGCGATTGCCTGCTCCAGCTCTTCACGCAATTTGGCGAGGAAGCTTTCGATATCGGCTTGGGTCTCGATGTAACCAGAGCCTGCGAGCAATTGAGCATCCACTACCTTGCGCCTTTTGACCGGTACGACCGGCACGACAACAGCCTCAGGCGAATTACCCACCGGAGGCTCGGCTACTGGCACACCCGGATTACCACTACCCGATACAACAGGCGTTGGTGCAGGTGCGCTGGCTGCGGCTTTGGCTTTAGCAGCGGCTTGCTCAGCCAAAAAATGAAGATGATCGATAGCTGCATCCGCTAGGTCGCGCGCTTCATCCTGCATTTGGCTGATATGAGCCAGGCTGCGCTGTTTGATTATCCGCTGCCGAAGGTTTTGCAGAGCCAGCAGGCTCTTATTGCGCTGATCAGCACTGGCTTGAAGGGCATCCAATTCTTCATTGACCTTGGCCAACTGCTTATCCAGCCAGGTATCCGCCCGCTCGCGGGCCTCGTTGAGGAAGGCGTCGTTGATCTGACTAATCGTTTGGATCAGCCCCTCACCTTCTCGAATCAGATTGAAGGGAGCCTTGGCATTGAAAATTTCGTCGATACGAGCCAGAGCACGAGCGGCTTTTTCGTCCTTCTCCAGCTTGGGGCGGTTGGGCTGGAAGTCGGCCTGTGCGGCACGCAGCTTGTCCCAGGCGGCTTTCTGGCTGCTATAGAAGTTATCCAGGTCACTATGGTTGTCAGAAAGGCCGAGCAGCGCACTACGCTCTTTGAGAAACAACTGGATGGCATCAAAACTGTCCGGCGCCGCTTTGAGTTTGCCAATCAGCTTAAGCCCCTGGTCGATGTCATCCAGACCAGGGTACTGTCCGGTTTGGGCCAACGCGCGCCACTGCTTGAAATCGCTGTCCCAGCTATTCAGGCTGCTTTGCAGAAGACCGTAAAGGTTGTCCTCGCCATCCTGAGCGATCTTCTGAAATACCTCTTTAAATAGCTGACGGGCCTTTTGCAGCTCGCCAGAGCCGACCTGTTGGCGCTTCTGGATTTCAGTGGTGCGCCAGCGGGCCGGGGTAGAGATTTCACTCCAGACTTGATGCAGAGCGAGAGGGCCACCATTGCCGATCAGGCTGACCTCGCCTTTCAGTATCAACCGTACGATCAGCAATACGGTTTCCCACTCTGGCCAACCGTAAGGCCGACGGCCGTAATGGGTCTCAGCTAGGTCATGCAGGACGATACGGCGCGACTGCGAGGCAAGCAGTTCAATGTGCTGGCTAACCTCCTTGAGCGCACGTGGGTTGGCCTCGCCTGTGCTCTCCAAGCCAAGGCCTGGCGTTTGCGGCGTGGCCAGTATCGCCTGAATTTCTTTCTGCGGATCGCTACTAAGGTGCTGGATGTATCCGAGCTTGCTGAAGGTATTACGCACCAGGTAGTCGAGCGCCTCTTCGACTAACATCGGTGCGCTTGAAGCCTTGGTCTCCAGTTTGTTGCCTGCTACATAGACCTCAGCCTCACGCAGCAGACGATCCACAGTGGTACTCAGACGCTGACGGCGCTGGCGGTTTTCCTCCATGCGATCTTGAAGAATGCGCTTGGTGTTATGCGGCAGAGTACCGTCATTCTTACGCGCAACATAACGATCCGTCTGTATGTATAGACGGAGCTCCCTCGCCAAGTCACGCTCATCATCCAGCCGAAAAAGTACACTACCCTCGCCCTGGCTGGACTCAAAAATGCAGCGCGGCTCATTCCAGGCATCGCAATCATCGACTAACGGGCTGATAACTGAAATCAGCAAATCACCGTCGACCCGATTACCCATTGGGTGCAAATCACACTGTCGATTAAGCCCAAAATCTTTGCCATTGTCGGCAAAACGGAACTTCCGCTGATCTCGCAGGGACTCCCTGAAAAGCAAATCACCCAGTTCACGAGCCTCCTCTGCACTGGTGAGTTCTACATCCTTGATCTCGCGACTGATGTCTCGCTCTTCGTTAGTCAGGAAAAAGAAGTCATCACCATTTCGGCTAACCAGGGTTTCCTTTTCTAAGCGCTGGAGGCTGTCTTCGATCTGCTTGCGCAGGCCCTGGCGATCAGCATCGATCTCATCGATAAACAGAGTGATCAGATTATCGACGTTACCTTTGATCTCATCGACGTAACGGATGAGGAACAGGGTCTTTAGCACCAGAGGGTCAAAGTCCTGGAGGCTTGGGTTGCCGGCGGCGTTGTCAATAGTCGACTTGACTACGCCCTCAAGGAAGCCCTCGATGGACGGATAGAACCGGTAAAGTGGTACAAGGACGCCGATAGTGTTTTCACTAACGGCCTTGGCAGCTGACTGGAAGGCATCCAGCAGCGAGCGCTCACCCCGGGCCAGGTGGGTACCGGTGGCACCCGCTTTGCGGATGCTTTCAAAGATGCGCTGCACGAGCTGGAACTGATACGGCACAAAGGGATATACCGCGGCGAAGTTATCTTCGTCGGTGAATGCTTTATAGGTTCGGCCTGTGTTGGTGAAGCTGAGCTGGTTACGCAAGATATCGGCCTTCTGGCGGTAAATCTTACGCAGGGCATCTTTGGGCTCAGACTCTTTATCCAGCAAACGGCGCTGGATGACTTCGTCCACGTTACCGCTGGACAGCGACAAGCGCGTTTTGAAGCGGCCTTGAATTTTGGAGAAGTCGTTGGCCTTGGAAGCGCGGACTTCACCCAACACCGCATCGATATCCTCCTGCGAGGTAACCAACACCCAGGCACGACCACCGCAGATGGTACCTAGGTTCTCGGTGATGGTTTGCAGACTGAGCATCAAGTGAGTGTCTTGACCAATGAACTGGCCGACTTCGTCCACCAGGAAGACGATGCGCTGATCCTTCCCACGCTTGTCCAAGTACTCCTTCACCCACTTGGCAAAGCTTTCAACATTGAGGCTGAAGTCGCTTTCAAACCTATCTACCCAAGCATCGGCGTCCTTGATCTCTTGACCCAGGGTTTTTGAAAGTGCACTTGTCAGTGCATCAACCTGGAAGTGATAAGCATCGCGCTCGTCTTCCCAGGTGGAGCCTGAAGCCTCATTGAATGCTTTTTTGAACTGCGCAAACTTGCCCAGGTCATCCAGGTGACGCTCCATGTGGGCGATGTGCGGGTGATCCCCGCAGAAGCCCAGGCGCTCGTTGAAAACCTTCAGAAAAACGCGAAGGATGGCATCGCGACCATCAGTGCTGTCGGCCTTACTGTCGATGTTGAATAGCAGGACATCAGTGTCGGTGGCGATGGCGCGCTTGATGTCAGCAGCCAGCATGGGGTCAGCAATTTTGCGCTCAAAGAAATCGATGGCCTGTCGTACTTCGCCGTCTTTACTGACCTGCTTGTTCTCCAGCAGGTAGGAGAGAATTTTCAGGAAGTGTGATTTACCCGAACCGAAGAATCCAGAAATCCACACCCCTACTCGCCCAGACGCCCCCTGGGGGTTATCCAGAGCTACAAGATAGCTTTCAAAAAAGCTGCGCAGGTGTTGATCCAACTCGCGAGTGATGACGTACTCATCCAGCTCCTGCCAGACGGACTCAGCGTCATCCTGGTCAGCCTTGATAACGCCGTTGATCGAACGGTGGATGGAGCGGGTAAACAGACTTTTGACTTGCACAGTGGACATCCTTTTCAGCTCACCAGTCGGAAAGCACGGTAGTAAGGCTTCTCGCCCATCTGCCCGAATAGCTTTAGCGATTGGCCATCATAGAGGCCGGGATAAAACACTACCAGCGGGGTCTCCCCCATCAAGGGCTGGAGGTTATTCAGTAGATTGTGAGTACGAATCAGCGGGTATGCGCTGCCGACACCATTGATGACCAGCAGGTCAAAGGCACTTAGCGGGTAACGATCAACAAGCTCTTTGGCGACTTTGCCTGCATCAAGTGGTGCCTTGAGAGCCTTGAGCATGTACTCGTCGCCTTTCTTGGCTTGCATCTCGATGGATAGTTCCAATTTTCCGCGTTTTTTCAGAATTTCGATCATCAGTTCGAACAGGTTGATAAAAGCAACCCTGAGTTCTGGGCGGCGCTTTACAATGGCCCCCTGAAGAAACCTGGTGTGCTCGCGGACCTTCTCTTCATCCTGCGGCAGATAATCGAAGGCATAAAACGGCACCTCGTTACCCAAGCCCTGGCCACCGAGAAAGCCATCAGAGGTGACTTTCTCTAGGATTTTGTTGAGACGTTCGTCGAGGTCGTTCAAGGGCATACCTGAAGGCAATCGAGCACGTATTGCTCATTGTGTTGACGTAAGTAATTAAGAACCGCTGGTTCAATCTGCTGACTGCGTAGACGCAGGCTTCGGGTGCTTTCGATGAAGCCAGCCTCCGCCAGCATACGCATGGCATTTTGCCTTAACTTAACCCGTGTGGAGTCGCTGAGGGTAGGCATGCTCGGTTGCGAACGCATGCTGTCCTCGATGTAAGCGTCCCAACAGCGTGCGTCCAGGTGGGTGCCGAATCGGCGGAACTGGTCACGAACCACAGTTCTCATGAAATCACCGAAAAGTGGCGAAAACTTGACCGTAGCGGCAAGAACGGCGTGAGTGGCTTCAGGAGCACTTCCATCGCGTACCAACTCCCATAGACCCCTGGACATCGTTTGCAGGCGTGAACGCGCCAGGACTGCGTAGGTCGCGGCGGTTTTGACTGTGCGCTTTTGAAGCACATTCAAGTCGAGCACATGTTTGTCCCAATCGCTACCCTCTATCCCCTGCACTAAAAGGTCTGCGATAATCCGCGATTCAGGCACGATCAATGAGCATTTGGTGAAATTGGCCAGGTAGACGCGGCGCATAGGGGCTTCGAACTCATAAACTACATCAAGGCACATATTTTGAGTGCTGAGCGTACTGAGCGCCAGCGCTAGATGGCGCAGCACCGAGCGAGTACATGAAAGCCAGGTAGTGGCCGCCCCGAGGATACGCTCGATATCGCAGTTGGCATCATTGTCGTCGCCCTTCTTACCCCAAGAAGGCGACCACATAAGACCACGCAAGAGCGCATGCCGGTGAGGTAGGCCTTCGCCCGCGCACAGACGGCAATGCCAAAGCCTACCAAAAATGGTCCAACGGTCCAGAGAGCCGCTTGTAGATAAGTCGATTTTTCGGAATACCTTGCAAGTCAGTGAAGCATGTCGATCGAACTGGCTATCACGGTATTCCGGTTGGTATCCAGGCAACCTTGATGAAAAAATATTTGTCAACCATATCAACTACCTAAGCCTACAACTCAGATCACCCCGGCTCAGCAACCTACGATATCAATGTATCTGTGAGCGCCAGTCGGCACTTGAGATTTGGGTACACAGCGTCGATCCGACAGGCCGGACGTCCATGCAACCACGCTCAGGATTAGCCCATCCCACCCAAAACCTCAGACTTACCCCCTTCCCTGTAGTCCATTTCCCAAAGATACTCCCCTCCCCTGTTTCCCGTTGCGTCAGCCTTCCCAGCGTCCTAGTCTCACCTCGTCGTTGCCAACCCAACGACACGACTTTGACAGGTCGCAGCGGTAAACAACTAAGCGGTCGCCCTTATGGCGGCTGTACGTGCGGGCACGCTTGCGTGCGCCGGATCTTGTTGTTTCCGCCGGTCTGTCAACCCACGTACAGCTGCCACCCACCGTTTGACAGCGGCGGATGTCGGCCCAGCAACGGAAGCAACTCATGTTAAAAATCGTCCCTGATCCACCACCCACACCCGCCACCCTGGAAGACACCCTAACCCTAGCCGCCGACTACGCCCTCTGCGCCGAAGCCGTGGCCCAACAAGCCCTCCTCATGCAGCCCCGCTCCCCGGCAGCCCCACTGATCATGGCCTCCATGCACGAGCTCGAATCCCTGCGCCGCCTGCTGGAATCCGCCCTCCTCCGAATCCATCACCCTCCCTCGCGACACCCCACGCACTAACCCTCAAGCCCCTGGCTCAATCAAAACGGCAGTAACTCAGCCGCAGCTCAAAAACAGCCAGCCCAAAAACTTCAGGGAGCCACACCCATGTCCACCGCAGACATCCCCTGCACCCTAGGCCAAACCGTCTTCTACCAAGGCGAAAACAACACCCACGCGCTGTTCCGCATCGAGCCAGGCATTCCCTGCCAACACGCACGCGAACAGGCTTCGGAGTTAATAGGCTACGCCCGCGACCTCACCCTCGAAGGCTTGATGGAAGACAAACCCAAACTGATCTGGGCCGCCCACTACCTCTGCGCACTCGGCAAAGCCCTGCTGGACGACGCTGAACTGGGCTTGATGCGCTGAGCCTCCGGATCCCGGCGAAACGAGTCTGCTTGTAGCGCCGGGTCCGGCTCGTGGCTAAAGCTTGCAGGAGCTCTGAAAGAGTCGTAAGAAATTCAACGATCCAAGCCTAAGCCTTAATCGTTTCTTATCGCCTTCAAATCTGGCGCATCACGCCGGCACATAGAAATACGTCAGCGGCACCAAACGCTTGGTTTCCGGATCAGTAGCTGGGTAATGCGCCATCAATGTGCGAGCCAACTCGTCCAAGGTCCACATGGTCAGATGTACATTAGCTCGTTCCCCTTCGTACAAAGCTTCCTTAGTGAATCCACCTGTACTCACATAGAGCCCGCGATCATCTTTGTGACGTCCACCTAGGAAGCTACGAATCTCATTACTGCCCATCCGCGCGCTACGGTGCTTAACCTCGACGACGATGCGCGGGGGCTCGAAGCCGAAGCCGTCAGGGGAGGCAATGATGTCTTTGCCCCGGTCAGCCCCTGCTGGAGATACGAGCGTTTTGTAACCCATCGCACGCAAAATGCCTGCTACCAGCTCTTGCATCTCTGACCAGTCCAAACCGTTGATCTGATCTTTAATGCGTTCGAATGCAATCTCTTGGACGCCTTTTAAGGGGTCTTCCAGGGCCTCAGGGTCTTCAATCGCTTCCTTTGGCGTAGGAGAAAACACTTTCCCGTTGGCAAGCGCTAGCAGCTCTTTCTGCGCCTCCTCCGCCACGTTGAACACCGTCAACGTCGAGCCAAGGCTGTTGCGGCTAGCACTGGTTAATTTGTCCCTATCAACCTCGTGGGGGAACCACTCCACGGCCCGCGTTAGTGACATGCCGTCTTCCGCTAGGTCAGCTCGGTAGACGCATTCGCCCACGAACAGGCCAACAAGATAGGTCCTGTTTGCAGGTGAATAGGTGACCACCGCATCACCTGCTTTCACTTCATTAACGAATCGGAATACCTGAGAGGCTCCTGACACAGCACTGGCGTCTTTGATGCCAGGTTGGAGGTTTTTGTAAGCCTGAATCAGCGCTTTGCGCGAGACCCCTGGCTTAGCCTCTATCGCAAACTGCCCCCAGCCAATCGCAGCTAAGTTGCGGTCTCTGAAATCGTCATAGAGGCGTCCACCGTCGCCTCGGATCATCCACATGGTCGGCATCTGCAGGTTTTCCTAACCTTGGTTTTGAGGGGACTCTAGCAATCTGTATGTGGGAAGTGAACGCACTAATTCCAGCAGGTACAACTAATTGGCCATCACTCTATAATGCAGCCCCGCCGGGCGGGTTGCGCTGTGTCATCTGCGCTCGACCTACCCGGCGGAGGCCTGGTGTCCAACCCAATCAGGAAACGGGTCACACCCAGGCACCACAATCCCGATCTTCACAAGGTTAAGAAATGGACGTCACCACCCTCCTCAGCCAGCACTGGGGCACACTGAGCTGGTTCATTCCGCTCGTCATCTGTATCTCCATACTGAAAACGCCAGCAGCCAAAGGCTACCTCGGCGAGCTACTCGTGCGCTTTTTCATATGGCTACAGCTGGATGACAAAACGTATCACCGCGTACATAACGTGACCCTAGACACGCCAGACGGCACGACGCAGATCGATCACGTCATCGTGTCTATGTACGGCATTTTCGTACTCGAAACCAAAAACATGAGGGGATGGATTTTTGGTTCGGAGCGCCAACCTCAATGGACGCAAAAGCGCTTCAAGCGCACGTTCAAATTCCAGAACCCGCTGCGCCAAAACTACAAACACCTGAAAGCCCTCGAAGCTACCCTGGAGGTGGCGCCTGAGCACCTTCACTCGATCATCACCTTCGTCGGTGATAGCACGTTCAAAACTGAAATGCCGCCAAATGTCACCCATGGCAGTAGGTTTATCCGGTATATCAAGTCCTTCACACAGCCCGTATTCACAGCCTCTGAAGTCGATACACTGGTGCAAACCTTGTTGGATGGAAGGCGGGCGCCTTCTCTTGCGACGCACCGCGAACATGTGGAGAACCTGAAGCGACGGAGTGATCCCACAGCCGACAGGCAATGTCCGAAATGCGGCAGTGCGCTACTGGTGCGGACTATCAAAACAGGTGACACTACTAGTGAATCGGCGGGACTACATCGCCGCCTCATGTTCACCCGTGCAACCGCAGCCAGCAACGCTATCCCCTGACCGCGCCAAGCGCTCTCCCCACCAGCGGCACAGTCGCTACCTCCGCATCAACCAAGCACCCGGCTTCCAAATCAAACGGCAGCGCCCACAACTGCAGCCCTTCCCCGTAATCAAACACTGGCAACGCCCGCTGCAAACCAGCCCAGTATGGATAAATCAGTACCAGTCTAGGCACACTTCCGCCGTTACGGTATTTATGGCCGTACGCGAACAGTTGGTAAAAATCACTTTGGCTCAGATTGTAGTTCTGCTCAGCGTTGCGTTGATCAATGCGTTTCCACTTAGTGTCCAACACCCAGCGTTGCTCGGCAGTATCAATGAGCAAGTCCGGCTTCAACCGGAATATCCCTCTATCACCATGACGGCAGAGGTCCGCTTGTGAGGTCTGCGCTGTCAGCTCAACACCCGACCTCAGCTGCTTACCAAGCGACTGCTGCACATAGTTCTCGAACAACCGCTCCATCGGGAAAAGCAAGCTCACCCCTTGCCAAGTGCCCTGCACCGCAACCGGCATCTGCTGGTTCAAGACCAGCTCGCACCAGGGCCTGATGGCGCCGTAATGTGCCATCAGGCGATCACGGCTCCACAGGCGGAAATCCTGTGCGACGCGCCGGCTGGCAGGTATCTCTGCTAACAAGGCGCGCAGCTCGTTGGCGAGACGCCAGTTGGCAGGCAGTTGGGTTACCTTGGCGACCTGTTCCAATGCGAGTTTCAGCAACCGGTTTTCCGCACGGTCCGGCAGATAGACGTCATGACGCACTTGAAACTGGTGCTGCCGGCCCGGGGGCTGGCGGAGCTGCGCCACTACATTGAGCTGGCCACGCAAAAAGGGTCGCTCCTCTTCGACGCGTGTGTAGTCGAAACGAATACCGCGTTTCACTAAGGCATCCAGCTCATTCAGATACTGCCCCATCACCCATTCAGTGAGCGGTGCATCGAACAATTCCAGCGCCGTAACTGATACCTGCCGTGTCTTTAAAAACAGCGCGGCTTGAATCAACTTCCGTAACAGCGTGCGACTCTTGACCACGCAGTCACCTTGTTCGAAATGCTTGGGCAGTATTTCAAGCCGAGTGCCGCAGGGAGTTTCGATAACGCCCACATAGCTGTCCCATTTAAGCGACTGCCGGCCCTCGACCTGCAGCAGGGTAGCGCCAGCGCGGTTGAAGCTTGCGCTGAGGTCGCACAGCCAGTCGAACGCCGTTTCCGAGATGTGCGCGCAATCCAGGTTGCCCGGCGGCACCGGCGCCGTGGTAAGCCTGGCGTACTCCCGAACGATAACGTTCGTGCTCACGCCGATTGCTCCTCCGGGGAAATGGCATCCTGAGTGCCAGCATGGGTACTGATCACCCCGGCATAAGCCGTAGGTCGACTGAACGCTAGTGGGTTGATACGCCACACTTGGTCCTGCGCAGGTACCTTGTCGCCAAATAGCGCCAGAAAATTCTGGGTTTCGCGCAGCACGAAACAATCGGAGACGGGTTTACGGTGGTCGTTCAATACCCATTGGATGCGTTGCCAATCTTCAAAGAAGTACTCCTGCAACAGCGGCAGTACTTGATTGCGGAAAATCAGCTCTAACTGGGCCAGCGTGCCGCCGTTGATCAATGGCATAAAGTAGGCGTGCCCCAAGCAGTGCTCGCGATCGAGCAGCACTTCAATACGCTGGTTCATTACCCTCAACAACTGGCCAATATTCACCCCCTCGACCGTAGTGCCATCCAGCAAATGTGGTTCTGGCAACATTTCTCTGAACACAAAGCGGCGGCGCAACGCGATGTCGAGCCCGGCTAGCGAACGGTCTGCGGTATTCATGGTGCCGATGATGTGCACATTCTGAGGCACGGTAAACGGCTTCTTCGAATAGGGCAGTTGCAGGCTGAGCGCTTCATCCGCACCATCGCGCTTGGATGGCTCGATCAGGGTGATCAGTTCACCGAAAATACGCGACACATTGCCTCGGTTGATCTCATCGATGATGAGCACATAAGGCGTGTCCACTGGCGAGGCGGATACTGAGGGTTCGACGGCTTTAACACCTTCGTGCTGCAGGTAAGTCAGCAAGTCCGCCCAAGTGAAGCGGTTCATCGCATAGACGGTTTTCAACGTGAACTGACGGCCATCGTTGATGGGCAGTATGGACAGGTTGATGTCCCGATAAAGCCAACGCACTGAGCGCACATGCCGATAGTGAGGGTTTACCCCATCAGGCACTTTGGCTTCATACCGGTACTCGCTGGTCACTACTCCAATGGCGCCGACCTTCTCGGCCGACTGGATACATAACAGAATGTCCCCAACTGCAATTTGCTCAGCGAAATAGTGGAGTGTGCCTTTGTCGCCTGAGCCCAGGCCCTGGTAATAGTCATTGGCTTCGTAGTCTTCACTTAAGTCCCCGCTTTGGCCCCATCCAATGCGAGCCTCGCCGTGCGTCAGGCAGTAGTTTTTGCTGGGCGACGTGCCAGAGCCATCGATGGAAATTTTCCAGATAGCGGCGTTGGGACGAACTCCCAAGTCTGCAACCGGCTGCGTCTTGGCGTCGTCGCAGATCCGCTTGAATACACCAGCTTCTATGGGGTAACGCAACTGCCCCGTTTCACTGTCTGAATCCGCGCGGATGCCCTCGACAAAGTCTTCATAGCTAAAGCTCTGATGGAAAGTGACGAAGCGCACGCGCCCCGCAGAAGCAAAGCGCTCGAACTCGGCTTTCAACCGCTGGCGAGCTTCAGGAGAGTTGCCGGTGTTCTGCGCCAGGAACTCGGGCGCAAGAATTGCCAATGCCTGGTTGATAGTGGCGTACGTTTTGCCGGTACCGGGCGGGCCGAACAATATTTGATTGAGCGGGGGCTTGGTTGCCGACAAGTCGATAACAGCCTCCGGGCCTTCTGGTTCAGCCTGGCCATAGTCACTAGGTACCAACCCACTCCCCTTCAATGGTAATTGTCGGTTCTCAAGTACCTTGTCAACGGTTTTCATCCAAGCCTCTACATCAGCTTGAGTGGGACAGCGTTGCGCGCTGATTTCCCAGCCTTCTTCTTGCGCATCCATCAGCGCCCGATGATCCGCGACTCCGCGAAGTGAACAGCATATTTCACCTCCATACCAGTAAAGGGTGAATGCAGGTTTTCCTTTCAGACTGTTTTGCTCACGCACGCCAATCCGGATATCCGCTGGGGTGATGTTAACCGTCCAGTGATCAGCCTGTGGGTAGCGTTCACGGAAACACGTGAGCAACATCCAGACCCACGCTTGCTCCTCAACGGTGCCTTTATCCAGAAGCTGAATCACACGCTGATCGGCATAGCCCGCAATTGCACCTCGCGAAAGCTGTCGCTGATACTCAAGCCACTGCTTTAGCCCACTCTGCACGTTGTTGCTGTTGCTCGCACCAATCTCCGCAAATTCACCGCCTGGGCCGTATTGCTGGTAGAGCATCGTCAACTCATCCACGTCCGTGATCAGCAGCACGTCACGTCCCAGGTGGTGATTGATGGTATTGAGGGCAGAACGGTAGCCATTGGCGGTATTCGGTGATTTTCCGGTATCGGTTAACCAGACTTTAAACAGCTTTCCTTGCGCATGACTCACAGGTGCACTCCAGTATTTTTTGAGCGTCAAACGGGCTTGGCCGAAGTCAATGTGACCAGGCTCGATAACACTCCGCCCCGAGCCCATATGATGGTTTGTCTTCTAGGCTGTAATAGGTTTGCAAGCCCCGAGAAGGATCGATGTACGGCGCACGATGATTGTCCGGCGTCCCCAGCATTGTTGATCAGTCTCAAAGCAAGTTCCTGCTGGGTGACGCCAAACGGGGCATGATGCGCTGAAGTCTGCACCCAGTGTTTCATACTCGACAGACATAGGGCAATTAGCCATCACTCGTCGCTACTTTCAACTATTTCCTCGCGTTTGACCAACCACACCGGCCGCTCGCCCCAGCATCGGACGCATGCCTTTGAACGTGATAATAAACGTAATGCCCCAGCTCTCCCTCTCCCCTACAGGGCCGGTCAACGAAGCTGGCGAGGCGGTGCACTTCCGCCAAGGGGATCTCAACGGGGCGTCCGGTCCTTACAGCTTGATGATGGCGCTGGTAGCCAATGGTACTGTTGCTCGCTATGAAGCGAGTTACATGGGACTGCAAGACGGCCGTACCCGGTTAGGGAAACTTCATAACCGGCTGGTCGAGTTCGGTGGGCTAATCAACTGCGGCAACAACGAGTACGACCTGGACTCGTTACTAGAATGTTTCCGCAACCAACTCAGCCTGAAAAAACTTAGTGGCACAACGCGCTCGCTTGTCACTGATTTGGTCGCAGCAGTGAGTGCTGGATACTCCACGATCATCGGCGTGGATTGGCCGGGCGGCGAGGGTCATTGGTTGTTGGAGTTGGCTATCAGGGGCAACTCATCAACGGGCCAGAGGGAAGCTCCAAAACCAACGTGACTCATCTTCTGTGGCTGGACCCAATGCTCGAGGCACCACGGCTCTCGTTGTGGAATGCCGTTCTGGAGGTTCAGACAGCCGAGGGGACAGTAGTGAACGCAGGGCCTTTCCCGTCCAACCATTGGGGCGGGCTAGAGCCGACGAAATGCAAGATCACCAATGGCCTGGCTATTGGTAAACGATGGTTATCTTTCCAGCCCTCAATTTTTAGGCCAGACGGAGCGGCAAGCCTATTTAATGGGGAATGCCCGCCTCACCGCCGGCGACAGGATAACGTTCCGCACAACGGCGCAGGATCAAAGCGCCCTTCCCAGCAGCTCATACCCCAGGTAGGCAAGCGTCGCGGTGACAAATAGACCCATAGTAATCGTCAAATGACGAAGCTTGGCTTGGCTCTGGTCAAGCCGGGCGTTAAGAGCTTCCGCATACTGGTTCAACGCATCGATTATCCCCGCTCGGTCACCGGTCATAGACTCGCGCAGGGTACTCTGGGCTCTCAAGTTTTCGGCCATCAAAGATTGCATGCTTTCTGCGGCGCCTTTCATGCCGCTGAGCAACGCATGGTGCACCGCTCGAGAGGCTTTGTACTGCTTCTCAAGGCGCTGGTCGGTTTCAGCTACTGCAGCTTTCAAATCAGACGCGATGCCGCCGCAGGCATTGGCAATGCCGGTTCCCAGCTGCAAGAGCGCGTTGTCCAGTGCTGTACGATTGTCACTGAGTTGCATGCATAGCACGGTGAAGCTATGCGTAGCATTGCGTTGGTCCTCTTCAACACGGGCTACGGCATCGAGCACATGTCGCTCGCTTTGCGCTAACGCCAAGATGATCTCACCCAAACGTACGTCCTGGGCTTGGGCGTGCTCGGTGAGGCTCCCCAACTGCCCGGCCTGCTCATCACGTAGCCTTTGCAGCGTGCTCAATGTTTCGGTGCTTCTCACTCTGGCTGCGTCATTATTTTTCTTGAACTCGCCAGAAAGTTCACCCAGCTGCGAAGCCAGGACACCTAGGTTGTGCGAAGCACCACGTTGGTCCTCACTCACGCAGGCAATGGCATCAAGCAAATGACGCTCGCTTTGCGCCAACGCCATACGACTTTCATTCAGCTGCACCTCCAACGCCTTAGTCCCAACCTGGGCATGTTCGGCAATGCAGCTCTGGACGGTCGCCACGCCTTCACCCTGCTCGTCGCGTATAGCGCTCAATGCGTCCTGAGTGTCCTTGCTTCTTTGCCTGGCTGCGGTATCACTCTTTTTAAGTCCCTCGGCAAAGCTCCCACTTATCAGCTCTAGCTCCGCTTTGATCTCGGACAGATCAAGCCCCAGGCCATGCACCGACTCACCCAAGGGTTTTAGAGGTTCCTTGAAAATCCTCAACATCAACTCGGTGAGGCTTTTTTCTTTTTCCTGGGTTTGCTTATTCAAGATAGGGTTCTCATCTAGAGCATTGAATGAAGTGCACAGACCACATAGGGCGCAATTAGCCGTCCGACCGCTGGTTGTACGCAACGAAGTCGTGGTACTGCTGACTCAGCGCCAGGCAAGAGAACAGCCGAAGCAAAGCCTCACTGTCATCATGCTCGGCCAACGCGTCGTCATACCTTTCATTCAGCGCAGCGCCGTATTCTTCGCCAAGTAAGCCGACAAAGCGCTCGCAACGCTCAATATCCTCTTTCGAGCTCTGCTCGATACGCTTACGCTCGGCGCGCTTGTCGACGATGCCCTGCTCAAGCACGCCATGTCGTACTACTGCCTGCTGGTATTCTTGTTCATAAATTGCCGCCTGGACCTGGGCCTCCTTGGCCTCTTGAAGAACCATTCGCTCTGCACTCCGCAATGCCAACAACCACTGCTGGTGCCAGAGAGCGACTAAGTTCACTCGCGCATCATCACCGGCGACGCGCACGCGCTCGAGGTCTTCGTGGTAGTTGTCAGACGAGAAGTAGGTATCCCACCAATAGTCGTTCAGTTTCTGTCGGATCGGCCCGAAGTCGTTAATGATAGCGGCCTCAATCACTTTCGAGTCAGGCGCCTTGAAACTCGTGCGCACTTGGCGCCAGAAAGAGAGCGGGCATTTGCCCGGCTGAATCTCCAACTGCATGCTTGTCAGCGTCTGACGATAGTTCCTGATCAACTCATACAGTGTTTGACGGTTTTCGGCTCCGCCTGCTCTGGGCCTAAGCCTGCAGTTACGGTCGTACCGCAAGACATCGGCAGCCTGGTTGATTGCCGCCAAACTCTGTTCAGCAGGCTTCTCAGCCAGCAGCTCAGAAATCTTTTTCAAGCTGCGCTGCGAACTCTTAACGCGGGACGCCCATTCGCGGACTTCGGTTTCCGAAGCTTTCCTGCGCGTTTCAAGCGCTTCAAGAACCTCATCAATGGCTCTGGTCTTCTTCTGCTGGATATAGCGCACACTGATATGGGTATCGAGCGTGCTCCGCAAGCGCCCCATGGGCGTAGTACTACTGACGATCTGATCAAGAAGCTCGTCGCGCAAAGCATTGATGATTGGCGCCAGACGCGAATGCAGCAGCGGTTCATCTTTTTGCGTTTGCTGCCAACTGCTGCCGAACTCGAGTGGAAAATACAGCCGCGCCTCCCGGGCGGGTTCACTTAGCCTACCGAATCGCTCCACCTGTTCGATCAACCGCTGACGTACCTGTGCTGCATCGACATCAGGCTCTTTTCGCAAGATATCCTTCACAGATTTTGGAAAGTATGAATATGTCGTGACGATGCGAAATCGGTAAGGCATGGATTGCCAATCTTCGATGCCCGGTAGCGTGATCGCCCCGGGTCGCAGGAAACCGAGGTCATCGCCTTTACCTACCAGTAGTATGAGATCCGCAAAGGGTAGGTAGGTTTTCGCCATCAAGTGCACGTGGCGCTGTTCTTCCTCGTTGGCTGGATTGTCACCAGGCAGGTCCAGCATCCGCACATTAGTCCCTTGGGCACCCGCCAGGAAGCAGCTTTTAGGAACGTGTACTACACAGGGTGCTGTCTCGGCCTTGAGCTGGCCGCGCTCCATTTGTGCGCGCAATGCTCCCAAGGCTCGGGTCATGTCCTCGTCTCGCTCAAACCAGCGGGTTTCGCCCTTGCGGGCCAAGCCCCAACGCTCACTGGTCGAACGGCAATACTCCATAGTAGTAGCAGTGGCCGACTGACCCGCGTCGCGGCCGCCGCGTAGTACCTTCGAAATCCTTCCGAGGTGGGCCGGAACAATGCCCATCAGGTCTAGTAACAGCGTGGTTTTGCCCACCTGGGTTTTACCGAACACCACCACATACGGTTCGGCTTCCGAGTCTTTGGTTTGTAGACGTTGCTGGACGTCCTTGCTTAGCGTCTGCACTAGCCGGGAGTAGGCGCGCAGCGCCCACTCTGGCTGATGCACCTGCAAGCCGTGCCAATACTCCAGCGCCGGGCTCGATGGCATTTCAGGTCCGCTCGGTGGCGAATAGCTGCAGGCCTGCAGCAGAAGCGTCCAAGTCATGCCGAAGGTCGCTCGTCAACGAAACGACAGCGGCCAGAGACTGAGCTAGGCGGTCCTTTCGCATCAGGGCCTCGTCCATTTTGTAACGGGCGCGCACTGCCTCACGAACTCGGGCTCTTGCTGCGGCCATCGTACTATCAAACTGCTTACGCAAATGCGCGACGTGAGCATCATGCACACTGTGCAACATGTTGTGTGCCTGGGCACTTGCAGCTTTTTCGAAGGTGCGCAGCCGCGTCACGGCAGCGGTCGTCAGGTAGGCTGCAGCCACAACCGCAGTGGCTGCGACTGCGGCCGGATGAAGGGTAGTGGGTACGATAGTAGGAGAACCATCACTTGCCGGCACTGCCTTGCCGAATAGTGTGGCGAGGATATCGGCTTTGCCATCGCTGACGACGTCTACAGCCATAACGGTGGCGAGCGAGCGAATCGCGGTTTTGCCAACTTCAACGCTGGCTTTCAGGCTATCCACGCCCTCTTCCACCATATTTTTCGCTGATACAACACCTCCTGCATGCTGGCCCTCGTGAAGCCCGATAGCATGTGGCATGGCGTATAGCAGTCGGGTGTACTCTAGCGAAATCGCAGGAAGAAGTTCTACGCTTTCACGTAGACCCTTGCTGCACGCCTGGTGCCTTTGGAGATCCTCTTGCGAGTGGTGGCCAAGCATTAGTCGAACATCGCTTGCGACTTCAGGGGTTAGCTTCTTAAAGCTCACCATCTGCCCAGACGGGTGCATGTAACCCACTTGGATCAGCGAGCGTGATTGTTCAAGCGCCACCAGCGTCTTTGGGCTGCTGGCGCTAGGCGCTGCGTTTACCCGACCTAGTTTGCGACCAGTGAGCTGAGCCAGTTCGCCCGCATACTGGGTGAAAAGCTCGGAGGCGCCGCTGCCCCAGGCAGCTTGTACGACATGCTGCAGTTTCATCTTGGTTTCACTGGTGGTGTCAAACGCGTTCGACAACCAGTTTCCAAAACCTTCGTGGTTATCTCTCAGTTCCTTGTCGAGCGTGTCACTTGCAGCGATGAGCGCTTGATTTGCAAGTTTACTTACCACATCCAGATGTTCGGCACGCAAAGCTTCAGCGGCATCATCAAACACCTCAAGTACCTCTTGCAATACTTCACCACCGTCGGTTTCCGTATCACTGCTGAAATACAATCGCGACTTGCTGCGAATCAGGTTCAAGACTCGCGTCAGATCCTTACCAACTAGCTCCGAGAGATCGCTCATTTGCAGATGACGGTTAGCCTCCCCGGTGAAGTTGAGGTCTCGGATCGCGCGCTTCAGGTGCGGCATCCATTGCTCGATATAGGTCGGGTCATCGGTGCCTGTCAGGATTATGTGATGCTCCGCTGCCTCGACAGGAATCTGGAACGTTGCCTGCGCGCTATCACGAAGCTGCTGGCGCTCCACCAGGTCTTCACGGCTGTCTTCTGTTTTGGTAACCACTACAAAGGGCCGCAGGCCTGCCAATTCACCTTCGAGCATGTCTTTCACAATCTCGACCTGCTGCTGGTTGGCCATGCGGGTTTTATCGGTGACCACGATGCAACCCCCTGCGGCGACCATGGCTTGGCGCATTAGCTCCTGCCAGCCACGGTTATCACGGTCCTGTTTTTCATAACCTGGCAACAGCAACCATGCCTGATTGTCACGGGTAAAATAACGACGCGGGACCTTTAGTACGGGGAGCAAGTCACCCGCAGCAGGGTCACTGATTACGCGCTGAAATTCGGCAACACCAATCTCGACGTCTTTCAGAATGAAGCTGTTGAGCCAGTCATCTTTCACTAACCGACGTACAAAGCCCTGTACGTGCTGTAAACCGTCTTGTTCCAGCACCAGCACGGGCATCTTCTCGCCTCGTCCTTCGTTGCCTTCAAGCCATTTGTATTCAGCTTCAAGTAAGCCATACAAGCAGGCCATCAAGGTGGTCTTCCCTGCACCTTGGGAGCCACCAACCGCTACGATCCAGGTATCGCCCATCACCTGTGCAAGTAGCAGTCGTCGCATGACCTCAAGCAACCTGTCATCGATTTCCTCATTACTCAGAACAGTGCAAGCTCCGCGCAGGTGACGTAGCGCGTCATTCAGGCTTTCAAGCAGGACTTCAGGGGACTGCAGGGTCACTGTCGTTTCCTCGTTCGATAGAGTTGTTGCCGCGCCGCAGCGGCACTTGATGCAATGCTGTCAGGAATGCTTCTTAAAACGTTCGGGTATTAGCGGTTAACGTGGAGCCGAGGAGGAAGTGACAACTCTTACACAACTCCCTGTGTTCTGGTCCGCTTGGCTTGACAAGTTAAGCATCCGAGGCGAGCTAGCCCTAACGACCTTATCGGCCGGCTTCGCGGCCACTTGAATCTTATCGATCTATCCATAAAAAAGAATCAGAGTGTCTTCCCTGTAGGTGACTTCCCAAAGACACTGGCCAGGCCGATTCCTCATTGCACACCCTGAGAACACACGGCAGTCTCGCCGTGCCGTTTTATGGCGGCTTTGCGCGGGGCACCTTGGGTGCGCCGGGTGCCTGACGTCCCGGTCGGCTAACCCACGTAGAGCTGCCACCCTCCTGGCTAAACGCAGTTGCCGCCGCATAACCCCGCATAAATCGCAGCGCTAAAGCTCTGGCACACCAATAACCAGTACGTCTAAAACAACCCCAAACTTTCAGATTTTTTTCCTTCCCTGTAGTCCATTTCCCAAAGATACTCCCAACCCACCTTTCCCATTGCGGTCGTTTTTCCGCCCCCTTAGTCTCAGCACGTTGTTGCACATCAACGACTAGCTTTGACAGGCTGATGACGACCAAACACGCGGATTGCCTATGGCGGCTGTGTGTGGGGCACCTCGTGTGCGCCGGTTTGGTCTTCACCGGTCTGTCAACCCATGCACAGCTGCCACCACTTGTTTGACAGCAAGCGTTGGTCGCTCCACTGAGGACCAGAACATGCTGAAGATCGTCCCGGATCCACCACCTCCACCCGCCACGCTAGAAGACACCCTAACCCTAGCCGCCGACTACGCCCTCTGCGCCGAAGCCGTGGCCCAACAAGCCCTCCTCACGCAGCCCCGCTCCCCGGCAGCCCCCCTGATCATGGCCTCCATGCACGAGCTCGAATCCCTGCGCCGCCTGCTGGAATCCGCCCTCCTGCAAATCCACCACCCTCCCTCGCGACACCCCACGCACTAGCCCTCAAGCCCCTGGCTCAATCAAAACGGCAGTAACCCAGCCGCAGCACAAAAACAGCCAGCCCAAAAAACTTCAGGGAGCCACACCCATGTCCACCGCACACACCCCCTGCACCCCAGGCCAAACCGTCTTCTACCAAGGCGAAAACCACACCCACGCCCTGTTCCGCATCGAGCCCGGCATCCCCTGCCAACACGCCCGCGAACAAGCTTCGGAATTGATGGGCTACGCCCGCGACCTCACCCTCGAAGGCTTGATGGAAGACAAACCCAAACTGATCTGGGCCGCCCACTACCTCTGCGCACTCGGCAAAGCCCTGCTGGACGACGCTGAACTGGGCTTGATGCGCTGACGCCGGTCCCCCGGCGCACCTGCGCGCCGGGGCTGTCATCAGGTCAAACCGGGCCCGGCACCTGGGGCACTGCGCGCCCCGAAAGAAAACGCGGCAACACCACCATATGCGGCAGTGCAAACGCCGCCAGCACCACGAACAGCGCCCGAATGCCGGTCTGCTCCTGCTGCCAGAACACAGCCCCACCCACCAGGGCAAACACCCCTGCCCCGAAGAGCACTGGCCAGGTGCGATGCAGGTAGTCGCCCATCGACAAGGCACCTACCATGCGCTCACGCACACGGGTTTGGGGTTCGGCATGCAGCAGGTAGAACCCGAGCGCAAACCCGATCAGCGGCGGGGTTACCACCACCAGCAGCAAGGTCAGCGCCAGCCGTAGGTCACGCTGTTGCCAGGCACTCATCAGCAATACACCGAACGCAATCAGCCCGGCACACGCCAGCGTCACCGCCAGCCATCCACCCAAGGCAGAGGATGCACCGGCCGCCATCGCCAGGTTGAGCAACTGGGCTACTGCGTCACTGTGCAGCACCGCAGGCCCGCCCAGGATGAACAGCCCCAGCGCAATCTGCTCATGCCGCCGCTGGAACACGTCGTCCTCATGGGCGAAGTGCCAAACCGACAGCAATAAAAAGGCGGTAAGCGCCAGCGCTCCCGCCACTTGCCAGACCAGGGCGCACACGATGGCCACGCCCAGGTAACTGAGCACAAAGCGCCTGCGCTGCCCGTGCTCGATCAGGTACAGGTCGCTTGCCCCATGCAGCAGGCCAAGCCCGAGCCCGACCAGCAGCACGTAAGCCAGCGGTGCCAGCCCGCCTGCAAGGCTGGCCGCTATCGCCAGCCCCACAAGGGCGCGCCAGCTGCGCCCTGTGCAGGTCATGCTCAGTAGCCTCGGCCTACCGGCACGGCGCGCAGGTTACGCTCCGAGGTGAAGGCGTAGACGACCTTGGCCAGCACGTCGAGCACCAGGAATACCCACACGGTGGTGGCGTCGCTCACGGCCCAGAAGCCTTCTGGGCCGACGGCGAAGACCACGGGGTAGATCAGCCACAGCACGGTGAGAAAGCCTACGTTGCGGCGGTAGGCGGGGCTGACGCCGGGTTGTTGGCTGGCGATGCTGGCGACGGGTTTCCACAGCAGGTACAACACGCCGGCAAAGGCGGCGCAGGACCAGGCGAAGAACACCCACTTGATCACGCCGTAGGGGGCCAGGGAGGCGATCAGGCCGGTGACGATCATGATGACGTCGAGGGTGACGATGGCGGTGATGTAGCCGCTTTTGCCGTACAGGTCGCGGGTGCCGTAGTAAGCGGAGCTGACGACGCCGGCCAACAGCAGTGGGGTGGTGAAGGCCCAGTCCACGTAGCGGGCCAGGTAGGTGACACTGCCGTCGACTTTGATCAGGTTGCCAACGCCCAGGTACATGCACAGGTAGGCGGTGGCGGCGATGAAGGGGACGGCGGCGTGGATGAGGGTGTGGCCCAGAAGCGGGCCGTAATGTGCGCCTTTGATGTAGATGGCCAGTGATGCCAGGGCCATGACGATGAAACCGATCAGCAAGGGGGTTTGGATCATTTGAGGCTCCGCTACCAGCAGTAAAAGGCCCGGGTGCATGCAAGGGGATGCCGGGGTTCGCCGCGGTTTATTTAGCCGCTTCGTTTACGGATGGAGAGGGGGGTGAGATTTTTGGTTCAAAATGTTTCGGGGGTCGGTTGAGATCTTTTCCAGGTCACGCGATCCACTACTGTGGGAGCGGCCTCGCGCCGCGATGGGCTGCGAAGCGGCCCCA
>NZ_DIMK01000059.1:40391-79275 GCF_002425525.1 Pseudomonas sp. UBA5568
AGCCCCCCCCCCCACGGAGGGCGTGTTTCTGTCAGATCACCGAGTCATCGGAGCACGCGCCCCTGCCAGATCACCGCCTCTTCAGCCCATCAAACGCCTTGTCCAACCCCGCATCCGCATCCACCAGCTTCTGCCGCCGCTGCTCCATCCACATCTGATCCTCCCTCAACCGCGCCTGGGCCTCAGCCAACATGCGCCGCACTTCTTCAGGCTGCGGCCCACCAGTACCCTTGCGACTTTGCACCATGGCGCGGGGGGACAGGCTTGCGCGGAAATCCGCTTCGCTCAGGGGCAGGGTGTTGTCCTTCCATTTGTATTTGTCCGCCGCCTGGGTGAACAACGCCTGCGCATCGGCGTAGGCGAAGTCCTTGGGCAAGGTGCCGTCGGCGCGGGCTTTTTCGACGATCAGCGAGGCGAAGCTGTGGCCGATGCGGAAGGGGACGTGGTGCTTGCGCTCCAGGGTGTCGGCCAGCTCCATGGAGGTGGTCCAGTCGGCGTCCAGTTCTTCTTCGGCGCGTGCGGCGTTGATTTTCAGGGCGTCGAGCACCTGGTCCAGGCGCTTGAACATGTCGCCCGTGGAGCGGAACAGGCCCAGGTCGTCGAAGGCGGCCTTGTAGTCGGTCATGCCGGTGGTGACGTTGTGGGCGCGCAGGGTGGTGGCGTTGGCCAGGCCGACCACGTCGGAGGCGGCTTCGCGGGTGCGCATCAAGAGGCCAGGGTTGCGCTTTTGCGGCATGGCGCTGCTGGTGTAGGTGGCCCCTTCGTCGAGCAGCAGCCAGGGGCGGGTCTGGTGGTACTGGGTGTGAATGTCGCCGATGAAGGCGCCGATGCGAATGGCCGAGGACGAGACCAGGCCGGCGGCTTCGAGCGGGATGTCGTAGGTCGAGACTTGGCTTGCGTCCAGCGAGTTCTCGCGCACGCCGTCAAAGCCCAGCAGTTGGGCCAGGCGCTCGCGGTTGATGGGGTAGCCGGAGTTGGCCAGCACGGCGGTGCCCATGGGGCTGAGGTTCAGGCGGGCGTATAGCTCGTGCAGGCGCTGGGCGTCGCGCTCGAACGAGGCCTCGTAGGCCAGCAGGTAATGGGCGTAGCTGATGGGCATGGCTTGCACGCCGTTGGTATAGGCCGGCACCAGGGTATCGACGTGTTGGGCGGCCAGCGTGAGCAAGCGCTGGCGGGTGGCGTCCAGGGCGTCGCCATAGGCCAGCACGTGGCGGCGCAGCGAGGCCAGGCGGTAGGTGGCGTACATGTCCTGGCGGCTGCGCCCCGAGTGAATCAGCGAGGCCTCGGGGCCGACCTTGTCGGTGATGATCTGCTCCAGTTGCAGCACATCGCTGGGGCGCTTGCCGTCTGGCTGGGTGGCCTGGTCGATGGCGTGGCGTACCCCGCCTGCAATGGTCGCGGCCTGTTCGGCGGTGACGATGCCGGCTTCCTTGAGCATCACCAGCGAGGCTTTGTTGATGCGGTTGAGGTAGTCGAACTGGGTCTCGCCGTGGCGCTGGCCGTCGGGGGTCTTTTCCACGAAGGCGCCGATCTTGCGGGCCTGCTCGGCGCACTCGGCGGTGGTCTTGCACGGGTTGTCGGCGGTGTTGGCGGCCTGGGCCGCAGGGCTGGTGATCCAGGCGCAGGCGATGGCAAGGCACAGCAGTGATCTTGTTGTTGTCATGGTGGGTCCGCTCGGGGCTTATGGAAGGCTGGCGGGCTGGTGGCACCCTTGGAAGGTCAACCTACACCCCTGCCCCCTTGGCCGAAAGTGAAACCACCGCCGGATAGGCGGTGGCATCGGTGCAAGGGCAGGGTTGATCGAGCCGCTGGTTAGGGCATGCCGAGAAACTCAGGCAGCGCCAGGGAGATGTACGGCACGTAGGTGACCAGGATCAGGAACAGCAACAAGATCGACAGCCACGGCAGCGCTGCGCGAATGGTCTGGCCCAATGTCAGGCCCGTCACGGCACTGGTCACGAACAGGTTCAACCCCACTGGCGGGTGAACCAGTCCGATCTCCATGTTCACCACCATCACGATGCCCAGGTGGATCGGGTCGATGCCCAGTTCCATGGCGATGGGGAAGAAGATCGGCGCCAGAATCAGGATGATCGCCGACGGCTCCATGAAGCTGCCGGCAATCAGCAGCACCACGTTGACCATGATCAGGAAGCCGATGGGCGTCAGGCCTTCGGAGAGCACCCACTGGGTGATCTGCTGCGGGATCTGCTCGGTGGTCAGCACATGGGCGAACAGCATGGCGTTGGCGATGATGAACAGCAGCATGATGGTCAGCCGCCCGGACTCCAGCAACACCTTGGGGCACTCGCGCCAGGTCATGTCCTTGTACACGAACAGGGCGATGAACGCCGAGTACACCGCCGCCACGGCCGCCGCTTCAGTGGGGGTGAACATGCCGCTGTAGATGCCGCCCAGAATGATCACCAGCAACAACAGCCCCCAGAACGCCCGCCGCGCGGCCGTAAGCCATTCGCGGAAGCTGGCACGTGGCTGGGCAGGCAGCTTCTTGACCCGCGCCACGATGTAGATGGCTACCATCAGCGACACGCCCAGCAAGATCCCAGGGATCACGCCAGCCATGAACAACTTGCCCACCGACGTTTCGGTCGCGGCTGAATAGACCACCATCACGATCGACGGGGGGATCAGGATGCCCAGCGTACCGGCGTTACAGATGATGCCGGCGCCGAATTCCTTCGGATACCCCGAGCGCACCATGCCGGCCACGGCGATCGAACCCACTGCCGCCACCGTGGCCGGCGACGAGCCGGACAACGCAGCGAACAACATGCAGGCCAGCACGGCGGCAATGGCCAGGCCGCCCCGAATGTGCCCTACGCAGGCGTTGGCAAAATCGATCAGCCGCTGCGCCACGCCGCCGGTGGTCATGAAGGCGCCAGACAGCAGGAAGAAGGGGATGGCCAGGAAGGTGTAGCTATCAGAGGTTTCGAACAGCTTGATCGCCAACGAACTGAGCGAATCCTGGCTGAACAGCAGAATCGACACCGCCCCCGACAGGCCCAGGGAAATGGCGATGGGCACGCCCAGGAACATGAAGATGAACAGCAGCAGGAACAGGCAGATGACGGTCATTGCTGCGACTCCTCACCGGGGTTGGCCAGCTTGCTCGCCTCGGCCGCTTCGTCGGCCAGGCCCAGGTTGATCTGGCGGTGGGTGTAGATGCGGTAGAGGATTTCCAGGTAGCGCACGATGATCAAAGCGAACCCGAAGGGCACAATCATCGCGATGTGGCCGATCTTGATGCCGTAGCGGTCCAGGTCTTCGGCCCCGATGCCAGCCGCCAGCACAGCGCTGACCCACTTGATGCTGGCAATCAGAAACAGCCCGGCATACGCCAGGCAACAGGCGCAGGCAACCATGGCCAGCACACGCTGCACCGGCTTGCGGGTGCGCCTGACCAGCACATCGACCCCAAGGTGGCCGGCGGTACGTACGCCATAGGCGATGCCGAAGAAGATCAGCCAGCCAAACAGGGCCTTGGTCAGGGCGATGCTCCAGGTCATTTCCTGGGCGTAGCCCATCAAGTGGTCACCGATGTTCAACAGCGGCTCGCTGGCAAAGGTCCAACGGTCGCTCAAGTTGTAGAACATCGTGTAGAGGTTGTTCAGCGCTACGTAGATGAAGGTGATGAGGGTCATGGCCGCCAGAAGAAAGGCGATCATGCCTTCCTCGAAGCGCTCCCAGACGCGCCGTAACGTTTGCATGGGCATTCTCCGCGCAGAATGAGGCTGAGCCGCCCACGCAGGGGCGGCTGCAGGCGGGGCCAATCAAGAGGCTGTGTTGGCGTCCTGGGCGGCTTTGATCAGGTCGGCGCCAATCTGGCCTTCGAACTTGTCCCAGACCGGACGCATGGCTTTGCGCCATTCGTCACGCTGCTCGGGGGTGAGCGCATCGACCTCGCTGGTCTTGGCGTCGATGATCTTCTGCCGCGAGGCCTGGTTCAGCGCCTCGGCCTGCTTGTTCACCTCGACGGTGACCTTGTCCATGATGCCCTGCAGTTCGGTGCGCACATCTTCAGGCAGGCCGTTCCAGAACTTGGCGTTGGTGATCACCATGTAGTCGATCAGGCCGTGGTCGGTCTCGGTGAAGAACGGCTGCACTTCGTTGACCTTCTGGCTTTCGTAGTTCGACCAGGTGTTCTCGGTGCCGTTGACGGTGCCGGTCTGCAAGCCTTGGTACACCTCGGCAAAACTCATCTTGCGCGGGTTGGCGCGCACGGCCTTGAACTGCTCTTCCAGCACGCTGGAGGCTTGTACGCGGAACTTCAGGCCACGGGCATCCTTGGGCAGCAGGATCTTCTTGTTAGCCGACAGCTGCTTCAAGCCGTTATGCCAGTAGGCCAGGCCGCGGATGCCCTTGTCTTCCATGGAGGTGAGCAGCGCCTTGCCTTGGGGCCCCTGCTGAAAGCGGTCGACCGCCGCCAGGTTGTCGAACAGAAACGGCAGGTCGAAGATTTGCACCTGCTTGTTGTAGTGCTCGAATTTGGCCAGCGAGGGCGCCAGCATCTGCACGTCGCCCAGCAGCAGCGCTTCCATTTCCTTGCCGTCGCCGAACAGCGACGAGTTGGGGTAAACCTCGACCTTGACCTTGCCCTTGAGCTTGTCATCGGCCTCCACGAGCTTCTGGAACATGAGCGCGCCCTGGCCTTTGGGCGTGCTGTCGGCCACCACGTGGGCGAACTTGATGATGACCGGGTCCGCGGCGTAAGCGAACGAGGTCAGGGAGACGGCGGCGGCGCAGAACAGCGCCTGGGTCAGCTTCAACATGGGTTTCACCTGTTATTGTTGTTGGTAAGGTCAGCAGGGAAGCGTAGCCAAGATTACGGTGGCGCAAGTATAGGTGTTTGGGGAATCTGCTTTTGTGTAAGGCTGCGTTCGGCAAAAGCGAACGCCGACCCTCATGGCCTGGCCTGGACCATAGCCACTAGCCAGCATGGGCCAACGCCAGCAGGCGCTGCGCGCGCAACACCACTGGCGCATCGACCATCTGCCCGTCCAGCTGGAAGGCCCCTGCCCCACCCGCCGCTGCGCTGCCCTCGAGCACGCGCTGCGCCCAGGCCAGTTCGTGCTCGCTGGGCTGCAAGGCCTCATGAATCACCGGCACCTGGCTTGGGTGAATGCACAGCGCCCCGCCATAGCCCATGTCGTAGGCATGGCGCATGGCCTCGCGCTGCCCTTGCAGGTCGCGGATCGCAGGAAACACACCGTCCAGCGGCGGCGCCAGGTCGGCGCCCCGGGAATGCAGTTGCACGGCCATGCGGGCCTGGTCGATGAAGCGTTGGCCTGCCGGGCTGTCAGTGTTCAGGCAAAGGTCCAGCGCCAGGTCCAGGCTGCCGAACGACAAGCGCTCGACGCCCTCGGCGCCGGCGATACGTTCAAGGGCCAACAGCCCCTTGGCGGTCTCGATGATCGGCACGACGGCCTTGCCCGTCCGGGCGGCAACCGCCACCTGTGCGGCGCTCTCGACTTTGGGCAGCAGCACCGTGGTCACGCCCAGGTGCTGCGCGCACAATTGCAAGTCCTCGGCGTGGTTTGCATGGCTGGGTGCGTTGACCCTCACCCACACCCGGGCGTCGGGGTGTTCGCCCAGAAAGCGCGCCAGGTGCTCGCGGGCCTGGGCCTTGAGCGGTTCTTCGACCGCGTCTTCGAAGTCCACGATCACGGCATCGGCACCGGCAGCCAGGGCCTTGGCGAAGCGCTCCGGGCGGCTACCGGGCACGAACAGGGCGGAGCGAACGATGGGGTATGGCATGCTTTTGCTCCTCTACTAAACCACGCCTGCGCTGTTCAATTGCGCCTGCTGATCATCGCCATACCCCAGCTCGGCCAGGATCGCGGCGGTGTGCTGGCCCAGTGCAGGCACCGGGTCCATGCGCGGGCTGAAGGCCGCGTTGCGCCCCGGCGGCAGCAGGGACGGCAGCTTGCCCGCCGGGCTGTCCACCTCGCGCCAGCGGTCACGGGCCTGCAACTGGGGGTGCTGCCACACCCCTTGCATGTCGTTGACTCGGGCGTTGGCGATCTGGGCGGTCTCAAGGCGCGCCACGACGTCTTCCAGGCTCAGCGCGGCGAAACCGTCGACGATGATCTGGCGCAGCAGGTCGCGGTTCTCCGAGCGCAGGTAATTGGTGCAGAAGCGCTCGTCAGTGGCCAACGCCGGGTCGAGCAGCACCTTCTCGCAGAACAGCTGCCATTCACGCTCGTTCTGCAACCCCAGCATCACCGTGCCGCCATCGCCTGTGGGGAAAGGGCCGTACGGGTAGATGGTCGAGTGCGAAGCACCCGCGCGAGGCGGTGGCGGTGCACCGTTGTAGGCGTAGTACATGGGGTAGCCCATCCACTCCACCAGGCTTTCGAGCATGGACACGTCGATGCGGCTACCCACCCCGGTGCGATCACGCAACAGCAGGGCCGAAAGCACGCCGGTATAGGCGTACATGCCAGCGGCGATATCGGCCACCGAGCATCCAGCCTTGGCCATCCCCTCCTCGCCTGGGCTGCCGGTGACCGACAAGAAACCGCCTTCGCTTTGAATCAGCAGGTCGTAGGCCTTTTTCTTCTCATAGGGGCCGCCTTCACCGTAGCCAGAGATGTCGCACACGATCAGCCGCGGGAAGCGCGCATGCAGGGCCTCGAACCCCAGGCCCATGCGCGCCGCAGCGCCAGGTGCGAGGTTTTGCACCAGCACGTCGGCCTTGGCCAGCAGCCCTTCGAGGATGGCATCGGCCTGAGGCTGCTTCAGGTCCAGGGTCAGGCTTTCCTTGGAGCGGTTGGTCCACACGAAGTGGGACGCCAGGCCGTCGACGCGCTGGTCATAGCCTCGGGCAAAATCACCGCTGCCGGGGCGTTCGACCTTGATAACCCGGGCGCCCAGGTCGGCCAGTTGGCGGGTGCAGAACGGCGCGGCGATGGCGTGTTCCAGGCTGACGACGGTGATGCCGTCCAGGGGGCGGGGGGCAGATGCACTCATGGCAAGGTCCTGTGCGGGAGTCATGGCAGGTCGGCCAGCGAGCGGGTATCGCGCAGCTGCCAGACACGTTGGATCAAGGCACGGCCGTCGGCCGCACTGCGCTGGCCGGCGTAGGCCAGCAAGCGCTGGAACTTGTCCTCCAGTTCCGCGCGGGACAAGGTGTTGCCGGGGTCGCCCTTGGGTTCGTCAATGGC
Organism: Pseudomonas sp. UBA5568; assembly: GCF_002425525.1. NCBI lineage: Bacteria > Pseudomonadati > Pseudomonadota > Gammaproteobacteria > Pseudomonadales > Pseudomonadaceae > Pseudomonas > Pseudomonas sp. UBA5568. The sequence continues at coordinate 47,576 of NZ_DIMK01000059.1, forward strand.
AGCAGTGAAGCGGCGCCCGTCCTTGCAGCCCACTTCTACCCGGCCCAGCCACCGGGCCGGATAGGCGGCGTCCACCTCGGGGTCCAGCTGCATGCGCACCTTGTCGCGGAACCCCGCCACGTCCGGGTCGCTCAGGGCCAGGTCGCGGAATGTCAGCAACTGGGCGCTGCCGTGCACGGCAATCAGGCCGAGCACCGTGCCCATGGAGAACTTGGCCTGGTGCACGCTGGTGGGCACCTTCACCCGGCCGAGCACGTCGATGGCGCCCTGGTGCACGTGGGCGATCACCTCGGCGATGTCGCCGTGGCGCAGCCCTTCGCGCTGCATCAGTTCGAGCAAGGCATCGGCCGCCGGGTGGGTGTGGCGGCACGAGGCGTGGAACTTGAACGAGGTTTCGGCCAGCGCCCAGCGGCTGCCCAGGCGGTCCGACAGGCGGGCCGGGTCGGCGTCGCTGGACATGCCGGCCGCCAGGCCCTGGTCGCCTTCCAGGATGTTGCGCGCCCCGCTCAGGCCATCGGCGGTCAGGTACGCCGCCAGCAGCCCGTCGGCAGCTGCCTTGGCGGTGTGCAGCTGTTTCGAATCGGCCGCATCGCGCAAGAACTCCCACAGCCCGGCCGCCTGAGTGCCGGCACTGCCCAGCACGTTGATGAACTGGGCCTGGTCGAAGTCCATCAGCTTGCCCACCGCGACAGCCGCCGCCAGGGTGCCGACGGTGGCGGTGGTGTGGAAAATGCGGTAGTGCGAGCGGCCCATGAATTCGCCGATGCGAATGCCAGCCTCGTAGCCGGCCACAGCCGCCAGCAGCAGGTCCGGCCCCGACTTGTCCAGGTCCTGCGCGGCAGCCAGGGCTGCGGAAAACACCACCGTGGCCGGGTGCAGCACCGAGCTGTTGTGCAGGTCGTCCTGCTCCACCAGGTGCGACGCTGCGCCATTGACCAACGCAGCGAAATACGGCGAGGTGCCACGGCCGGTGCTCATCAACCGGGCTTTACCGGCAGGTGGCCCCATGCGCTCGGCGTAGCGCTCGAACAGCGGCACCGGGTGCGCGCCCTGGCTGGCCAGGGCCGAGCCGAGCCAGTCGAGGAACAGTTCTTCGGTACGCGCCAGCACGGAGGGCGGGATGTCCTGGTAGCGCAGGTCGGCCAGGAAGGTGACCAGTGCTTGGGTATCACGCATGGGCATACCCTCCTTCAGAAGCTGCGCGGCAGCTCGAGCAGGTGCTCGGCCACGTACGACAGGATCAGGTTGGTGGAAATCGGCGCCACCTGGTACAGGCGGGTCTCGCGGAATTTGCGCTCCACGTCGTACTCGTTGGCAAAGCCGAAGCCGCCGTGGGTTTGCAGGCAGGCGTTGGCCGCCTCCCACGAGGCTTTGGCTGCCAAGTACTTGGCCATGTTCGCGGCAGCACCGGCGTTGGCGCCGCTGTCGTACTCGGCGCACGCCCGCCAGCGCATCAGGTCGGCCGCCTCCAGTTCGATGTGGGCTTCGGCGATGGGGAATTGCACGCCCTGGTTCTGGCCGATCGGGCGGCCGAACACCACGCGGTCGCGGGCGTACTGGCTGGCCTTTTCGACGAACCAGCGCCCGTCGCCGATGCACTCGGCAGCGATCAGCGTACGCTCGGCGTTCAGGCCGTCGAGGATGTAGCGAAAACCCTTGCCCTCCTCGCCGATCAGGCTGCTGGCCGGGATGCGCAGGTTGTCGAAGAACAGCTCGTTGGTTTCGTGGTTGACCATGTTGGCAATCGGCTGCACGGTCAGGCCGTTGCCAATGGCCGTGCGCAGGTCCACCAGGAAGATGGACATGCCTTCGGACTTGCGCGTGACCTGCGCCAGCGGCGTGGTACGCGCCAGCAGGATCATCAGGTCCGAATGCTGGATGCGCGAGATCCACACTTTCTGCCCATTGATCACGTAGTCGTCGCCCTCGCGCACGGCCGTGGTCTTGAGCTGCGTGGTGTCGGTGCCGGTGGTCGGTTCGGTCACGCCCATCGACTGCAGGCGCAGCTCGCCGCTGGCCAACTTGGGCAGGTAATGACGTTTCTGTTCCTCGCTGCCGTGGCGCAGCAAGGTGAACATGTTGTACATCTGCCCGTGGATGGTGCCGGAGTTGCCACCGCAGTGGTTCACTTCCTCGAGTATCACCGACGCCTCGGCCAGGCCCAGCCCTGAACCGCCGTAGGCCTCGGGGATCATCGCCGACAGCCAGCCGGCGTCGGTCATGGCCTTGACGAAGGCTTCGGGGAAGGCCTTCTGCTCGTCCAGGGTGCGCCAGTATTCGGCCGGAAATTCGGCGCACAAGGCGCGCACGCCTTCGCGGATGGCGTTGAGGTCATCGCTGTCGTAGCTGTGCATGGCAGGCTTCTCTACGGTGCTGAAAGGGGGTCAGTCGAAGGTGACGNNGGGCGGCGCTTTGCGCCACGCCGGCAGCGTTGCCGGCCCACAGGCGCGCCTGGCCTGGGCCGTCGAGGCAGCCGCTGAGCTGGAAGGGCGTGGGCAGGGTGAGCGGGCGCAGGCTGCGGTAGCTGTAGCGGCGCAGGCGGGCACCGGGGTTGGCGCGCAGAAAGGCCCGCAGGTTGAGCGTCGCGATCTGGGGGCCGTGCACCACCAGGTCCGGGTATCCCTCGGTGGCGGTGACATAGGGGTAGTCGTAATGGATGCGGTGGCCGTTGAAGGTGACCGCCGAATAGCGGAACAGCAGGGTCGCGGTGGGCGTGACGGTTTCACCCCAGGTGCCGGTTTCACATGGCTCGCCCGTGCTCGCCTTGGGCGGGGTCGGCTCGCGGTAGACGATGTCCTGCTCTTCGCGGATGCACAGCTGGTCGTGCTGAGTGTAGTCATGGCGCACCGTCACGAACAGCAAGGCGCCGCTGCGGCCGTGTTTCTCCTCGATGTGCAGGATGGTCGAGGTACGCTGCGCCTCGCCGCCGACCACCAGCGGGGCGATGAACTCGACCCGGCCACCGGCCCACATGCGGTTGCGCCCGTCAGCCGGCGGCAGAAAGCCCCCGCGTGCCGGGTGCCCGTCGGTGCCCAGTTGCGCTTCGGGTACAGGGTCTTGAAAGAAGCACCAGGTCCACAGCGGCGGCAACGCCTCGCCATGGGCCGGGGCGGTCTCGCCGAACGTCGCCGCGATGCGCTGCACCAGGTTGCGGCTGAGCACATCCCAGGCGTGCTCGGTGCGNNGCGGCCGAGCCAGGGGCTGTAATCAAAGGGCGTAGTGGGCATGGGTGGGCCTCTGGAATTGTTGTTATGGCAGGCCGCTTGGCAGGCGCGTCATCGACGCTGCGCAGGCGACAGGGACGATCATGCGACCCTGTCGCGCATTCTGTGAATTTGCATTTCCATAACCCGGCGTTCATAAATGCCGAACGCCTTCCCTACCCAGGACTTGCCCATGCACTTCGATCTGGCTGACTTGCGCCTGTTCATCCACATCGGCGAATCTCCCAGCCTGACCCAGGGCGCCCGCCGTGCCCACCTCTCCCCGGCCGCCGCCAGTGCGCGTATCAAGGCGCTGGAAGCGCAGCTCGACACACGCCTGCTGTACCGCGACAGCCGCGGCGTCGAACTGACCCCGGCCGGGCACACGCTGTTGACCCACGCACGCCTGGTGATGCGCCAGGTCGATTACCTGAAGGCGGAGTTCACTCAGTTCGGCGGCGATTCGGCGGGGCATATCCGCATCTTTGCCAACACCACGGCGGTGACCGAGTTTCTGCCCGAGGTGCTGGCAGGCTTTCTGGCGCAACGGCCGGGTGTCACGGTCGACCTGCAGGAACGCCTGTCCCGCGACATCGTGCGAGGCGTGCTCGATGGCAGCACCGACATGGGCATCATCGCCGGCCCTGTGGAGGCCAGCGGCCTGCAGGTGATGCACTTCAGCACCGATCGGCTGGTGCTGATCGTGCCCGCCGGCCACGAGCTGGCCAACCGCCGCCAGGTGACGTTGAAACAGACTCTGGCCTACCAGCACATCGGGCTGCACGACGGCAGCACCCTGCTGACCTTTCTGCGCGACCAGGTCGAGCGCATGGGTGAAACCCTGGCCCTGCGTATCCAGCTGTCGGGTTTCGAGGCCATCTGCCGCATGGTCGAGGCAGGCGTGGGCATCGGCATCATTCCCGAGTCGTCCGCATCGCGCCACAGCCACACCATGAATCTGGTGACCATCGCCCTGGACGAACCCTGGGCCGAGCGCGAACGCAGCATACTCGTCCGGGAGCTGGAGGCCCTGCCGGGGACGGTGCGCGCATTGATCAAGACGTTGATGCCTGCGAACTAGGCAAGCCATTACGCTCGGGTTATCTGACCGTCAGATCGGGTGCAGGACAGTGGTTCAGATTTGCACTGCAGAAGGATAAATCCTACTGTGGCGCGTCGTTTTGGATATGGACAATAAGGATATGGCCCAAATCATCCCAACACTCGGCGCGTGCCGTTTCGACTCGCCCGGGGAAAAACGCCTGGCTGAGCGCCTCGAAAAGAAACTCCCCGATGACTGGTTATGCTGGTTCAACGTGCCGGTTGGCCCAAAGGGGCTGCAACCGGACTTCGTCCTCCTGCACCCTGAAGTGGGCTTGCTCATTCTCGAGGTCAAGGACTGGAAGCTGAGCTCGCTGAAAGAGGTGACGATCAACGAGGTCATCAAGCTCGAGCACGGTCGCGAAGTCACCGTCATCAACCCCATGGCGCAGGCCCGCAAGAACGCGTTCGAAACGAAGGAAACGCTGGAAAAGGACCCCGCGCTGACCCAGAAGCCAGGCTCTATCCGAGCGGGCAAACTGTTGATGCCCTACACCTGGGGCGTCGTGCTGCCAGAGATGACGCGCAAGGAATTCATCTCGCTGCAAGCCGGCTCGGCCTTGCAAAGCGTGCGTGTCATCTGCAAGGACGAAATGTTCGAAACCGTGGATGCAGGCCTGTTCGAACAACGTTTCAAGGCCATGTTCGTGCAGCACTTTCCCGTGGCGCTGTCGGACGAGCACCTGGACCGCGTGCGTTACCACCTGTTCCCGGAAATCCGCCTGAACCCGGCACGTGCCCAGTTCGGGCTGTTCGGTGAGCAGGAGGCGCCCATGCCCAGCCTGATCAAGGTCATGGACCTGCAGCAGGAGCAACTGGCGCGTTCCATGGGCAGTGGGCACCGGGTGATTCACGGCGTGGCCGGCAGCGGCAAGACCATGGTCCTGGTGTACCGCAGCCTCTACCTGGCGCGCACCTCCAGCAAGCCGGTGCTGGTGTTGTGCTACAACAAGACCCTCGCAGCGCGCTTGAACCAGGTGCTCAAAGCGCACCAGCAAGACGTTCAGGTAGTTGCCATGAGCTTTCATGCCTGGTGTCGCAAGCTGCTGACCGATGCGCAGCTGCCCATCCCTCAACTCAAGGGGCAGAAGTTCTTCCAGGCGCTCGAGGACGATGTGCTCAAGCACATGGCGGACGGCAAGCTGGACGCTGATCGGTATGCCGCGATCCTGATCGATGAGGGCCACGACTTCAAACCGGAGTGGTTCCGCCTGGTCGTTCATCAACTCGACCAGGAGCAGGAAAACCTGCTGGTGCTCTACGACGATGCCCAGGCCATCTACCGCGGCAAGGCCACCCTTGCCTCGAAGATGACATTCAGCTTCGCCAGTGTAGGGATCAAGGCGTCAGGGCGGACCACCATCTTGCGCATCAACTACCGTAATACGCTGGAAGTGCTGTCGGTCGCGCATGCGTTTTCCAAGGATTTGCTCAGCGCCCGCGATGCCGAAGACGACCATATCCCGGTACTGGCTCCGCAAAGCGCAGGCCGGCGCGGCGACTTGCCGCAACTGCTCAGCCACCCAGGGCTTGTGCAGGAAGCCCAATGCCTTGTCGCCCGGCTTGAGCATGAGCAGGCAAACGGCCGGGCCTGGCAAGACATGGCCGTGATCTACCGAGAAGGTTTCCAGGCCACCTGGGTCGAGGACACACTCAAGGCCGCGGGCATCCCGTACACCAGCGCCAAGACCGTTTCCAAACGCAGCGCGCTGTATGGCGAGAACACGGTGAAGATCGTGAGCATGCATTCGAGCAAGGGGTTGGAATTCGGGTTCGTGGTGATTCCGCGCTTGCACGAGATGCCGGTGCAGGGCGAAGACGAAGCCGATGAGATGCGCTTGCTGTATGTAGCCATGACCCGCGCCGTGGACAGGCTGGTGATGACCCATCAGACCCACTCCGGATTCACCGAACGCCTGCAGGAGGCAGTGGCTCAGGTTCAAGCGAGCCTTTAGCTGCTTGATAGTGCGGGACTAAGGGTTGCGCGGTATTAGTGGACGCGGCCTCGCCGGGATGCCGGACCGGCCGCGATGGGCCGCGAAGCGGCCCCAACATTTCAGCTCCACATTAGAGCTCAAGGCCTACCGTGCGGCTCACAACGGCCAGACTGCACAGGCCATCGATTGCAGCCTCTACAGACACTGCTCAGCCCCCCAAATAATGGCTTACCAGCTATAACTCACCCGCGCCGTCACCTCACGCCCCGGGTTGTAATAATCAGCCGTCCCCGAGCCCACCACGTGCTGTTCATCGAACAGGTTGCTCACGTTCACCGCCAGGTCGGTGCCCTTGGCGATCTGGTACTTGAATGCCGCGTCGAACAACGTGGTGCCGTCGGTCTTCTTGGTGTTGGCCGCATCCATGTAGTAAGCCCCCACGTACCGCGCACCCAGCCCGACACTCACGTCGGTCGCCGGAATGTCGTAGTACGTCCACAACGAAGCCGAGTGCTTGGGTGCGGTGGCAAAAGCGTTGCCCTTGAGCGAAGAGCCGTCATACAGCGACCCGCGTTTCACATCGGTGTCCATGTACGAATAGGCGCCAATCACGCTGATATCAGCCGTCACCTGGGCCTTGGCTTCCAGGTCCAGGCCGCGTGCGTGGGACTCACCGACGGTTTGCTGTTCGATGATGCCGCTGGGCAGTACCACAGCGATGGTGACGTTTTCCTGGGTCAGGTCATACACCGCAGCGGAGAACATCGCGTCCATGCCGATGGGCGAGTATTTCACGCCCACTTCGTACTGCTTGCCGGTTTGCGGGGTGACGCCCACCTGGGGTGGGGACACCGACTCCACCATGCTCACGTACGTCGACACTTCGTCGTTGACGATGTAGGTGAGCGCCGCGCGATACGAGGTTTCCGACAAATCGTCGCTCTGCTTGGCGGCCCCGCCCACGTACTCGGTGCTGGACAGGTCCATGGAGTCATTGCGCACGCCAGCGGTGGCGATGACGCGGTCGTAGAACGAAAGGTTCTGCTGCATGAACACAGCTTTGGTGGTCACGTCCTGCTTCTTGCGGCTGTAGGGCTCGATGCCACGCGGCACGCCGGTGAACACCGGGTTGGCGATGTCGATCGGGGTGGCGAGGCTATAGACCGAGCGCTGCTTGGTCGAGGAGTCCAGGTACTCCACCCCCACCAGGGTGCTGCTGTCGATGTGCTCGAACTGCGCATCGTATTGCAGCATCAGGTTGCCGTTGAGCTGGTCGGCGTCGCTGTCGGTGCCGAACACATAGCGCGGGATGGTCGTGCCCACCCGCGATGGGCTGTCGCTCAAGTAGGCGTAGCCAAAATCGTCGGTCAGTTCGCTGTAGCGCAGGTTGCCACGCAATACAAAGCCGTTGTCGAAGTCGTGGGTGATGTTGCCGGACAGGCTGGTGCGCTCCACATCGTGGAAGTTGTAGCCGGGCTCGCCGAAGAACTTGCTGCGGTCGTACTCCTTGTCCAGCGGGTAGCCACCGCTGTTGGGCGAGCTGTTGGTCTTCAGGTAGTCCAGCACCACGGTGGCCGAGGTGAAGTCGCTCGGTGCCCAGGTCAGCCCGCCCATCACCAGGCGGCTGTCGTCCCGGGAATGGTCGTACTCACGGTCGCTGTCCTGCAGCTTGGCCGTGAAGCGCCCCGCCACGGTGCCGCCTTCGTTGAGCACATCGCCCACATCAATGCCGGTCTCGGCATGGTCGTACGAACCGTAGGTCACGTAGCCCTGGCCGAAGCGCTCGAACCGTGGCTGTTTGGTCACGAAGTTGACCGAGCCGCCTGGGTCGGCGGGGCCGAACAGGGTGGAGTTGGCGCCGCGAATGATCTCGATACGCTCGTAGGCGTAAGGGTCTTCGCGCACGCCACGCATGGAGCTGAGCGTCAGGCCGTCACGGTAGGTGGTGGCCTGGAAGCCGCGAATCTGGAAGTAGTCGTTACGGTCGTCCGACCCATAGAAGTCGCTGATCACCCCTGGGGTGTACTGCAGCGCTTCTTCGGTGGTGCTGACGCTGCGCTGCTCCATCTCCTTGCGGGTCACCACCGATACCGACGCCGGGGTATTGAGGATGCTGGTCGCGACCTTGCCCCCCACCCAAAGCTCCTTGGCCACGACCGAGTTGATGTCGTCGTCGGCGCTGGCCTTGACCTTGGCGTTGACGATCACCGGGGCCAGGCGGTAGTCCTCGGTGGCGCCCAGCTCCAGCGGGCCGGTGGGCTTGGGCTGGGGCAGCAACAGGTAGGCGTTGGGGCCTTGCTGTTCAGATTGCAGGTCACTGCCCTGCAACAGCGAAGACAAGGCCGCTGCGGTACCCAGCGAGCCCTGGACGCCCGGCGTCGTCTGGTGGGCCACGCTTTGCGCGTCATACGAGAGGCTGATGCCGGCTTCCCTGGCAAAACGATCGAGCGCTGGCGCCAGCGGGCCTGCCGGAATGTTCCACTGCTTGAGCGGGCTGCTGCTGTCAGTGGCCGCAGGCTGGGCCAGGGCTGGCAGGACATGGCTGCCTACCACGAGCCCGAGCAAGGCGCCACGCAGGGCTCGGTTCAGGGGGTGGCGCGGTGAAACCGGGGTAGAACTCATTCTCTCGCTCCGTAGCGTATCGGCGGGCGGCCTGTATTCCGGCCTTCCCTACCTGCCGAACGAGAATGAGAAAACACCTCATTTATTTTCAGATTAATTAACTTCGGTTGTAGGTTGGGTCCTACACCTTACCGATGGCCTGCCTCACTTTGCCCAGCAGCTCACCCATACGGAACGGCTTGATCAGCATGTCCATGCCATCGCCGAGAAACGCCTGCCGGTCCAACGCGGCATCGGCATAGCCGGTCATGAACAGCACAGGCAGTTCGGGCCGGTAGCCACGGGCAAGGTCGGCCAGCTCTCGGCCGCTGAGCGTTGGCAGGCCAACGTCGGTCAGCATCAGGTCCAGGCTCGGGTCGTCGCGCAGGTATTCCAGCGCCTGGTCGGTGGTCGAAGCCAGTGTGCAGTGGTAGCCGGCATCGGCCAGCGCTTCGGCCACCGACAGCCGCACCGAGGCCATGTCCTCGACGATCAGCACATGCTCGCCATTACCCTGTAGATCGAGCCCACGCTCGCGTACCACGGGAACGGCTGCCTGCGCGCTGGCCGGCAGCATCAGCGCCACTTCGGTGCCCTGCCCCACCACGCTGTTGAGCATCACGTGGCCGCTGGACTGCCGGGCGAAACCATAGATGGTCGACAACCCAAGGCCGGTGCCCTGCCCGACGGGCTTGGTGGTGAAGAACGGGTCGAACACCTTGTCCAGCAACTCAGGTTCGATGCCGGTGCCGTTGTCGCGCACGCTGACCATCACATAGGGGCCGTCGGCAAGATTGGGGTTTTCCTGGGACCAGATAGCGGCCGTGTCGAGCCAGATCCGCCCGCCCTTGGGCAGCGCGTCGCGGGCGTTGATCACCAGGTTGAGCACCGCGCTTTCCAGCTGCACCGGGTCGACCAGGGCGATGGCCGGTTGGGTGGAGAGGTTCAGGGTCAACGTGATGCGCTCGCCAATGGTGCGGGTCAGCAGTTCTTCGAGCGAGCGCACGTGGCGGTTGACGTCCACGGGCCGGGTGTCCAGCGGTTGCTGGCGAGCGAAGGCCAGTAGCCGATGGGTCAGCGAAGCCGCGCTGTTGGCCGAGCTGAGCGCAGCTTCGGCATAGCGCGGCACTCTGTCGACACGGTTCTCGGCCACCCGTTTGCAGATCAGTTCGAGGCTGGTGATGATGCCGGTCAGCAGGTTGTTGAAGTCGTGGGCGATGCCGCCGGTCAAGCTGCCCAGTGCCTCCATTTTTTGCAGTTGCACCAGCTGCGCCTCGGTGCGTTCGCGCACGGCCACTTCATGGGCCAACTGGCTGGTCGCGTCGTCCAGCCGGGCCAGGTGCGAGCGTTCGCGGTGACGGTGCTCGGTGATGTCCTCGACGAACACCAGGCACAAACCCGGCGCCTGATACGGCGAAAGCTGCCACTCGGTCTCGCGTACATGGCCATGCACCTGCATGCTCAAGGTGCCCTGCCAGCGCTCGCCAGCCATGAGGTGCTCGCGCAGGCTGGCCAGCGCCGCCTCCTGCCCATCGGCGAAGCAGTCGTGCAGCTGCTCGGGGTGGCGGTTGTCCTGGATCAGGTAGCTGAACGCCTGGTTGCATTCATGCACCTTCAGCTGGGCGTCCATCACGGCAATCGGCGCCGACACACTGGTGAAAATCTCGCGAAAGCGTGCCTCGCTCTGGCGCAATGCGCGCTCGGTGTCGCGCACGCGCAGCAAGGTGCGCAGGGTGGCCAGCAGCACGTCCGGGTCGACGGGGTGAATCAGGTAGGCATCGGCGCCAGCGTTCAGCCCGGTGATGATGTCGCCGCTCTGGATCGACGCGGCCGACACATGAATCACTGGCAGCAGCGCCGTGCGTGGGTCCTGACGCAGCAGCCGGACGATGTCGAAGCCGCTCATGTCCGGCAGGTTCACGTCCAGGATCAAGGCGTCGATCTGGCTGTCGCGGATCAGCGCCAGGCCCTCGCCGCCCGTGCCGGCCTCCAGTACCTGGTACCCGTGCACCGCCAACCGCCTGCGCATGGCGTAGCGGGTGGCAACGTTGTCATCGACGATCAGCAGGCGCACATCGGCATTCATTCAGTGCTCTCCGGGGCGAGGGCGAGCGGGATCACCACGAAGAAACAGGAGCCGACGCCCGGCTCGCTCTCAACGCCCACATGACCACCCAGCAGCTCGGCAAAGCGCTTGCACAGCGACAGGCCCAGGCCTGTACCGCGCAAGCGTTTCTGCAACGGAGAGTCCACCTGGGCGAAGTCTTCGAACAGGGTACCCAGCAGCTCCGGTGCAATGCCGATACCCGTGTCGCTCACGGCGAAACGGATACTGTCATCGCCTTCCAGGCAGGCGGAAATACGCACTTCGCCCTGTGAGGTGAACTTCAGGGCATTGGAAATGAAGTTGCGCAGAATCTGCGCCAGCTTCTTGTCATCGGTGTACAGCCGCGGCAGGCCGGCATGTTCTTCGAAGATGAGGTCCACGGCCGTGGCATCGACGATGGGCCTGAACATGCCTCGCAGGGCGGCGAACAGGTCGAACATGTCGAACCAGGCCGGCGAAATGGTGATGCGACCGGCTTCGATCTTGGCCAAGTCGAGCAAGTCGTCAACCATGTCGGACAGCTCGCGGGTAGCGGTACTGATGAAGGTGACCTGACGGTGCTGTTCCGCCGACAACGGCCCGTCGAGCTCGTCGGTCAGCAGGCCGGTGATGCTCAAGATCGAGCCCAGCGGGGTGCGGAACTCATGGCTCATGTAGGACAGGAAGCGGCTTTTGAGGTCCGAAGCCTGGCGCAGGTGCTCAGCCTGGGTATCCAGCTCGGCATACAGCGCCAGCACGCCCTGGTTGGTTTCATCCAGCTCGGCGCGCAAGGCGTCGTTCTCGGCTTGCAGGCGGGCAATCAGTGCAGCATCAGCCATTGGGCAGCTCCAGGTCGATGACAAGTACGGTGACATCGTCCCGGCCTCGGCAGAAGTCGCGGTGCAGCACCGCAGCGATCACGGCCGGATGACGGTGCACCAGGCCAGGGTAATCCTTGAGGTTCCACCGGGACTGCAGGCCATCGCTGTACATGATCAACACATTTCCGTTCAGATCAGCGTAGTCGAACACTTGGGTTTTTCTGAATTGCCCGCCGACGATGCCGGGCATTGACGCCAGGCCTCGTGATTGGCTGCCATTGACCAGGCTCGCGCCGATGTTGCCGATGCCGGTGTAGCTCAGCCGTGCATTGCAGCCGTCGTGGTGCGCCAGGGCCACGGCGCCACCGCGTGTGCCTGCCATCGCCTGGTGCATGGCCAGAAGCTGCTGCTGCGGGTGGGCGAACGGTGCCTGTGCGAACACTGCCGCGCCCGCCTGGGCTGCCGCTTCGGCTTCGCTGCCATGCCCCAGCCCGTCGATCACCAGGGCGCTCACGCGCTGCCCATCGAAGGTCAGGTGCCAGGTGTCGCCGCAGGCCGGGTCGCCATTGAGGGCATGCTGGCTGACGCCGAAGCGCAGGTCAGTACCTGGGTCATTCTGGGCATACAACCGCGCCAGGACCACGGCTCCCCGGGTATCGGCATAGACGTCGAAGACTTGAGCCTGGCGGGCGATGGCGCCCAGGCCGATGCCTTGGGTACCCGCCGACGAATAGCCGTCGGCCAGGCAGGCTTGGGCATCGAACCCTTGCGCGCGATCGAGGGTGAGCACTTCGATGCCAAACCTGCCGTCACCGCGCGGCAGCGCCCGCAGATGAAGCTCGCCGTGCCCGGCATGCTTGAGCACGTTGGTGCACAGCTCGGTCACCACCAGCGCGACACGTCCGGCGTCCGTTTCGTCAAGACCGTGGGCCTGTGCAAGTTTTTGCGCGATCCGTCGAGCGTGGCCAACGTCACTGGGGTCAGCCAACGGTACGACGCAGGTCTGGCTGGCAGCGATGCTCACGCCCATCGTGTGATCGTCACACGGGTACCCTCGCCAGGTGCGGTATCCAACTCGAACTCATCCACCAGGCGCCGCGCGCCGGTCAGGCCCAGGCCCATGCCAGCGCCCGAGGTCCAGCCGTCGGTCAACGCCAGGCCGATATCGGGAATGCCAGGGCCTTCGTCACGAAAATGCAGGCGCAGGCCCACGCGACCGAAGTCCTCCAGCACCTGCCAGTCCATGTCGCCGCCACGGCCGTAGACCACGGTGTTGCGGGCCAGCTCGCTGACGGCGGTGACCAGCTTGGTCAGGTCGACCAGGCGCATGCCGCACTCGCCCGCCAGCTTGCGGGACAACTGGCGCGCAAGGACCACATCCTGCTCGATGCGCACCGGCAGGCTACCGCTGTCGCGCACATTCATTTGCGGGTCACACGCTGACGCAGCACTTGCATGCCGCGTTCCACATTCAAGGCGGTACTTACCCCAGGCAACGTCAGGCCCAGTTCCACCAGGGTGATGGCTACGGCAGGCTGCATGCCGACCACCATGGTCTCGGCGTCCATGATCCGTGACAGGCCCGAGATGCTGGCGATCATGCGCCCGATGAACGAGTCGACCATGTCCAGTGCCGAGATGTCGATGAGTACGCCGCGGGCGGAGGTGCTGCTGATGCGGTCGGTCAGGTCTTCCTGCAGGGTGAGGGCCAGTTGGTCATGCATGTCCACCTGGATGGTCACCAGCAGGAATTCCCCCATCTGCAGGATCGGGATACGCTCCATGGCTCAGGCTCGCTGGCCGAGGTCGCTGCCCACGCGGGTCAGGGCCAGCTTCAGGGCATCGGCCAGGTTAGCCTTGGTGGTCAGGGTGCCAAGGTCCAGGCCCAGGTGCACGATGGTCTGGGCGATCTGCGGGCGGATGCCGCTGATGATGCAATCGGCGCCCATCAGGCGAATGGCCGTCACGGTCTTGAGCAGGTGCTGCGCCACCAGGGTGTCCACGGTGGGCACGCCCGTGATGTCGATAATGGCGATTTCCGAACCGGTGTCGACGATGCGCTGCAGCAGCGACTCCATGACGGTCTGGCTGCGCTGGGAGTCGAGGGTGCCGATCAATGGCAAGGCCAGCACACCGTCCCACAGTTTGACCACCGGCGTGGACAGCTCCAGCAGTTCTTCCTGCTGGCGGCGAATGACGTTTTCACGGCTCGCCTGGTAAGTGCGCATGGTGTGCATGCCCATGCTGTCGAGCAGCTCGGACACGCGCCAGAGTTCCTCGGCCAGCGTGGCCGGGTCGGCGCTGTAGTGCGATTGCAGCAAGGCGAACAGCGGACGCTTCAGGGCGTAGATGAAGTACACGGTCTGGTGGGAGTCATGGCCCATCTGCGCGCGCGATGACGACAGCTTTTCGAGGAACCGGCGTACGGCCTCCCAATCGGCGGCTGCCAGGTTGGCGCCACCTTGGCCCTTCAAGCCCTGCACTAACAGTTGCAGGAACTCGCGGGTCTCTTGGGCCAGCACCTGTTCCTTGACGTTGCGCGTGGCACCGTTGGCTTCCAGGCCTGCCAACCACTGGGTCAGCAACTGGTCCTGGTTGTTTTCGACCGCGTCCAACGTACTGCTTTGCAGTGCTGCCATGTATCTGAGCTCCTGTGGTGAAAGCGGGCACCTTCACGCTATGACCGGGTGTTTTGTGAGTGACAGTTACTGGCCGGAATAGTTGTCCGGGTGGCGCATTTAATTGCATTAGGCCATCGGATGGTAGTCCATTGCTCAAAGAAATTTGGCAGGTTGGATCAAGGGCAGGCGAGTGCGCCGTGAGCACCGGACCAAAGCATGGGTGGCCTGCCTCTTCACGCCATGGCCGGTAGCGTCCCTGGCGCCTTGAAACCATTGGTGACCCCGGCACTCAATAGGGGCTACCCACCAGAAGGAACTGATGCATGAACACGACTCGCCTGATCCTGCCCCTGCTTGCCAGCCTTGCTGGCGTGGCCACCGCTCACGCTGAAAACCTCGATCAAACCGAGGCTCTCACGCGTATCGGCCAAGTTCTGACGTGCAAGCGCGTGGTCTCACCCGAGCAGTTCGATGCACTGGTCACGGCGGCCAAGGGCCAGGCCACCGTCCAGGCGTCGGAGCTGTCGGACGCTGAGTATTCGCTGGCGCAGCCAGTGGAGGTCTACGGCCAACCGATCACGCAGCTGACAGCACATGCTGCCAGTGACGGCGAAGGTGACTTCAACGAATTTTCGGGGATGTTCAAGGGCCAGCGCGTCGAGGACATCGCCAAGCTGAGCGGCATCGGCAAGGATGACCTGGGGCATTACACCCAGGAAGTTGGCAACCACGATGTGTCGTTGCGGGGCGAGTCGGGCAGTACCTACGTTGCCTGCACGCAAGACAAGCGCCCGGCGCAGTAGGCTGATCGCCTCGCCGCCCAGCGCCTATGAGCTGCCAGCCCTGCAAGGCTGGCATTCCCGCCTGCCCTAGTACAGACGTGTGCAGCTCATAGACATGATCTTCATGGGCACTACGTAACGCGTAAAGTCACTGGTGTTGACCGAAGGCGGCTTGCGCCCCAGGTCGACGGCAGCTTGCGGCTCCAGCAACGCTTCACACTTGATGGACTCACCAAGGTCAGTCTGTCGCCTGACGGCGGTGGCCCGCATCTGGACGCCATCGGCCGGATCGCTGAACACCACCGGTGCCGGAGCTGGCGTTGCCCTGAGGGCGTAGTCCTCACTTTTGCCCTGGCCCAGGAACCCGAGGGTGACAAACGGTGTGCCTGCCTTGTCATAGCGGGGGATGACACCTACTCGCGTTTTAAACTGCTTCTGCGCGGCGAGCTGCCCAATGACCCGGCGCGTGAGCGAATCCCAATAGGGGTGATGGGGGCCATCCAGTTCGCCGACCGGGGCTGCGCGGTCGTAGGGTTTACCAATCGCCTTGAGGTCCTGCTGCCTGGCCAGGTAGCGAATCCTGCAGCTGTCGTCGATCTTGGTCGCGAGTGGTTTGCCGGACTTGGCGCTGTAGAACAAGGCTGCAGTGCACTCGGCGTCGAACCTGCCGCCCAGGTAGAGGTACTCGCCACTGCTCGAGGGCAAGGTGGCAATCAAGTCCAGCTCACTGCCAGCACTGCCAGCAATTCCGTTGGCCATGGCCGAAGGCATCATCGATGTCAGTGAGCTGACCGTGTCGTCGGAAAAACGAACCTTGGTACGACCGTCGGGCATTTGCTCGGTCGTGACGCAGCCGGTCAGGGCCATGGCGGCCAGCATGGGCAGGAGGAATCTACACAGGGTCATGGGGACGTATCCTTACTCTGGAAAATCGAAGCAGGCGCAGCGAGAAATGCGCCTCACATCCGTGTCGTTGACAGCGACGCCCAGACGGGCGAGGCGCGATTTTCCATCATTCGGTAGGGGGGTGCCAGTGTGTATGCTCGGCCGGTTTGGCCGGGCCATTGGATGCGTGGGCCGCAAAGCGGCCCCAGCACCCTGAGTTGCGAAGCTGATAACCCTGAGGCCGCATCGCAGCCTCAAGGCTCCAGCAAAGCTCATCTCAACCCAACGACCGCGCCCCCACAGGCTGCGCATGACCGCGTGTCGTCACGATACCCAGGAAGGAAATCAGGATCGCAAGCCCCAGCGTGGCGCTCACTTCCGCCCGGTGCTCGGGCGTGTACATCATCACCGCCAAGGCCAGGGCAATGAAGATGATCACCGCCCAGGTCAACCAGGGGAACAGCCACATGCGGAACTTGAGCTCAGTATTCTCCCGCTCAAGACGGCGACGCATGCGCAGTTGGGAGATGGCGATGACCATGTAGACCAGCAGCGCGATGGCACCTGAGCTTGCCAGCAGGAACTCGAACACGCCCTTGGGTGCGAAGTAGTTGAGCACGGCGATGGATGCACCGATCAGGGTGCTGCCGAACACCGCAGCACGGGGTACGCCGACCTTGGACGTGTGTTTGAGCATTGCCGGCGCATCGCCACGCTTGGCCAGCGAATACATCATGCGCGAGGCGATGTAGATCGAGGAGTTCATGCAGCTGGTGACCGCTACCAGCACCACCAGGTCGACCAGCAAGGCCGCATTGGGGATGTTCATGATTTCCAGTGCACGCTGATACGAGCCCACCATAGCCAACTGTGGGTCGTTCCACGGCACGACGGAAATGATCACGAAGATGGAGAGGATGTAGAAGGTACTGATGCGCCAGATGACCGAACGGGTAGCCTTGGCGATGTTGCGCGAAGGATCGCTCGACTCCGAAGCGGCGATGGTCACTGCCTCCGTGCCGATGAAGCTGAACATCACAGTGATGAACGCGCCCACCACCGCCGCCCAGCCATTGGGCGCAAAACCGCCATGCTCGGCAATCAGCCCACTCAAACCGCTGACTTCACGGTTGGGCAGCCACCCCATCAGCGCCGCGAAGCCGAGGCTGATGAAGGCAAGGATCGCAGTCACTTTCAAAATGGCGAACCAGAACTCGAACTCACCGTACTTGGCCACACTGAACAGGTTGGTACCTGCCAGCAACAGCACCGACGCCAAGGCGAATATCCAGCTGTCTATCTGCGGGAACCAGGCGTTGAGCACGTGCCCTGCCGCCAGGGCTTCGATGGGAATGACCAGCACCCAGAACCACCAGTACAACCAGCCGATGGTGTAGCCGGCCCAGCGGCCGATGGCCTGGTCGGCGTAGGTGGAAAATGAACCGGTATCGGGGTGCGCGACGGCCATTTCGCCGAGCATGCGCATGACCAGGACGACCAAGGTCCCGGCCACGAAATAGGAGATTATGGTAGCCGGGCCGGCTGCCGCAATGGCGTGGCCCGAGCCGACGAAAAGTCCGGCGCCGATGATGCCGGCGATGGACAGCATCGTTACATGACGTGGCTTGAAACCTTGTGCAAGGTTGCCATCAGATCCCACGGTGTTCATTGATGTTGTTCTCTTTTTGCTGACACAAGGATGGACGGGCAGGCGTAGGCGAAAATAGCTCCTTGAAGGGTTCAGGTCGACAGGTTGCTTGCGCTCTGTTGTTGATCTTTGCAGCGCATCACAAGGCAACGTGCCGGTGGGGGTCGGGCTTCATTTAAGCCCCGCAGGGATGAGGGAAATTACACGAGAACGCCCCGGAACTGTTCGATCACGACAGCGCTTTTGTGCAAGCGACAAATGTCGCGATTGGCATGTCCGAACGCGCCATGAACGCCAATGGCGCTTCTGTTTTTCATTCGAGTGTGCTGCCCCGGCTGCCCGTTCAACAGGCATCGGGTGGCGCGGGCATCAGGCCAAGGCGTGGTCGACCAGCACTTGCAGCCGCCCCAGGGAACAGCGCTCGACCCGCGCCTGGACGCCATACACCTGCGCCAGCAAGTCGGGCACCAACACATCCTGCGGCGTACCACTGGCGACCACCCTGCCCTCGCGCAGCACCACCAGCCAGTCGGCATGGCTGGCAGCCAGGTTGATGTCGTGCAGCACCGCCACCGCCAACAGGCGATGCACCTGCACGCGCTCACGCACGGCGTCCATGACCCGCAATTGATAATGCAGGTCCAGCGCGCTGGTGGGCTCATCGAGCAGCAGCACCTGCGGGTTGCGCGCCAGCAACTGGGCCAGCGCCACCAATTGCCGCTGCCCACCGGACAAGCTGTCCAGCGAGCGCTGGGCCAGGTGCTCGATACCCAGCTGGCGCAGGGCCGCAAAGGCCTGGCCCAGCAGGTCGTCCGCGCTGCCTACGCGAAGTGCGGCCATGATGCTTTCCAGCACGCCAAGGGCAATGCCGGGGGGCAACTGCTGGGGCATGTAGGCTAGCCGTCGAGCGCGCTCGGCAAAGGCCAGGCGGTTCACGTCCTGGCCATCCAGGCGCAGGCCGCCACGCATGCGTTCAAGCCCTGCCAGGGCCCTGAGCAGCGTGGACTTGCCTGCCCCGTTGGGCCCCACCAGCGCCACCAGGCTGCCTTCGGGCAGGGCAGGCAGGCTGACCTCGTGCAAAATCTGCCGCGCACCGTAGGCGACCGAAACCTTGTCGATCACCAGGCTCACAGCTTTCTCCCTCGCCGGAACACCAGCGTCACGAAAATCGGTACCCCCACCAGGGCGGTGACGATGCCGACCGGCACGATGACGCCTGGCATGATCAGCTTGCTGGCAATGGAGGACAACGACAGCATCAGCGCGCCCACCAGCGCGCTGGCCGGCAGCAGGAAACGCTGGTCTTCCCCCACCAGCAAGCGCGCAATGTGCGGCCCGACCAGGCCGACGAAGCCGATGGTGCCAACGAATGCCACGGCGGTTGCCGACAACAGGCTGATGCGCAGCAGCGAGGCAAAACGCAGCCGCCGGGTGTCCACGCCGAAGCTGCGCGCCCGGTCCTCGCCCATGCGCAGCAGCGTCATCGCAGGTGCCGCCCGCAGCGAAAACGGCAACACCAGCGCCACGACCAGCGCCAGAATGCCGAGTTTGTTCCAATCGGCCCGGGCCAGGCTGCCCATGGTCCAGAACACCAGTTGCTGCAATACGTCTTCGGTGGCCAGCAGTTGCAACAGCGACACCAGGGCATTGCAGCTGAACACCAGGGCGATGCCGAACAGCACCAGGCTCTCCACGCCCGCCCCGCGAAGCCGCGACATGGCCTGCAACAACACCACCGACAGGCAGGCGAAGACGAAGGCCATCACCGTCACCTGCACCCCCGCCGTCATCCAGGCGATGCTGAGCGGGTAGGCGATGGCAAGCGAAGCCCCCAGTGCCGCTGACGAGGACACCCCCAGGGTAAAGGGGCTGGCCAGCGGGTTGTCGAGGATTGCCTGCATCTCGGCCCCTGCGAGCGACAGTGCCGTGCCCACCAGCACCGCCATCAGCGCGTAGGGCAAGCGTACGTTCCAGATGATCACCCGCTCCGTGGCGCTGAGCGTGGCCGGGTCGAACAGGCCTTGCACCAGTCGCCCCAGGCTCATCCCCGACGCACCGCTGGCCAGGTCGCTCAAGACCGAAACCAGCAACAGCACGGCCAGCCCGGCAACCAGCCCGGTACGCCGCCACAGCAGCCGGCGGTAGTGCCAGGCGGCCTGTTGCACGCCTGGCAGCGCCTGTGCGGTCACTGGGCGTCGACCCAGTACTGACCGTCCAGCCCTACCTTGAGCATGCGGTTGATCTCGGCCATGGTCGCTTGCGGGTCGATGTCCTTGAACCGCTCCGGGTGCACCCAGCGCGCCATCGCTTCAATTGCAAGGATGTTGAACGGCGAGTTGTAGAAGTCATGCCACAAGCCATGGGCCTGGCCGGCCTGGATGGGCCGCAAGGGGGCGAATTCCGGGCGGGCGGTGATCTTCGCCAGGCTGTCCCGGGCCGTTTTTTCGGAAACCCCGGCCCCCAGCAGTACGCCGGGGGCGCGGTTGCCGGTGGCGATATAGACGTCGGGGTCGGCTTGCAGCACGTACTCGACGCTCACATCGCCCAGCGCACCGGGCACCACGTCGGCACCGATGTTATGGCCACCCACCGCCTGGACCACACTGCCCAAGCCGCTTTTGCCAGTGGTATGGCCAGGCGCTTGCCACACCCCGGCCAGCAATTCCAGAAACACCTTGGGCCGCTCGCTTTCCTTGATGCCAGCCACGCCCGCTTTCACCTGCTCCAGGTGACGGTCGTACAGGTCGAGGTACTGCTGCGCCTGCTGTTCACGGCCTAGCAGCGTACCCAGCGCCTGCATGCTGACGTGGGTATTGCGCATGGGGTGCACACGAAAATCGATGAACAACACCGGCACGCCGGCCTTGGCCAGCAGATCGGCCACCGGGCTGTGCTGGGTCGGGCCTTCGCCGGCGATGCTGAAAATGGCCAGGTCAGGCTTGAGCGACAGGATCTGCTCGGCGCTCACGCTCTGCTCGGAGGCCTGCCCTATCAAGGGCAGCTTGGCGATCTGCGGGTACTGCCGGGCGTAGACCTCATAGGTATGCGGGTCCAGCAAGCGCATGTCGTTCTGCCAGCCCACCACGCGCTGGAAGGGGTTATCACGGTCGAGCAGCGCCAGGGCGAAGAACAAACGCCCCTCGCCCAGCACGATACGTTGCGGGGCGTGGTCAAGCTCGACGGTACGCCCCAGCACATCGGTAACTTGCAGGGCTTGGGCGGTGTGGGCAAAGCCGAGGCAGGACGCCAGCAGCAGCAAGGCAGGCAGCAGGCGCTGCCGCAAACGGGGGAACAGGCACATCGGGGCGTCCTCTTGAAGAGAGAATCAGTCGCAACGGAGCCGGGCATTCTAGCCAGCCGCCTGTGCTCCCGATGTGCGCGAATGTATTGGTCTGGTCGCCAGCCATTACATCCCGTTACCCCAAGGCGTTACCAGGTCAGGCAGATCTTGCCGAAATGGCGGTTGCTTTCCTGATAGCGAAACGCATCGACGATGTGTTCGAGCTCGAAGTGCTTGTCCACCACCGGGCGCAGGCCGTTGGCCTCGATGGCCCGGACCATGGCCTGCTGCTGGGCACGGCTGCCTACCAGCACACCCTGCAGGCGGATCTGCCGCACCAGGGCCTGCACCAGCGGCAGCTGCCCCGCCACACCGGTCAAAATGCCGATCAGCGAGACATGGCCCCCGATGCGTGCGGCGATCATCGATTGCTCCAGGGTGGCGGGCCCGCCGACTTCGATCACATGGTCCACCCCACGGTTGTCGGTCAGCTCACGCACCTTTTCGCCCCAGGCCGGCGTGCGCGTGTAGTTGATCACGTGGTCGGCGCCCAAGGCCTTGAGCCGCTCGAGCTTGGCATCGCTGGAAGAGGTGGCGATCACCGACGCACCGGCCAGCTTGGCGAACTGCAGGGCAAAGATCGACACCCCGCCGGTGCCCTGTACCAGCACCGTGTCACCGGGCTTGAGGTGATCGTCGCTCATCAGCGCGCGCCAGGCGGTAAGCCCGGCGGTGGTCAAGGTCGCCGCCTCGGCGTGGCTGAAGCCCTTGGGCGCGCGGGTGAAGGCTGTGGCCAACGCGGTCACATGGCCACGGGCATAACCGTCCAGGCCATCGCCCGGCACCCGGGCAAAGCCCTCGACATTGGCCTCACCATCCAGCCAGTCAGGGAAGAAGGTGCTGACCACGCTGTCACCGACCTGAAAGTCGCTGACGCCGCTGCCCACGGCGATCACCTCGCCGGCACCGTCGGCCATCGGGATGCGCCGTTCGGCTGGGCCCCACATGCCGCTGACCACGGCGAAGTCGTGGTAATTGAGGGAGCTGGCATGCAAGCGTACGGTGATTTCACCCACGCCTGGGGCAGTGGCCTCGCAGGTGCCGACCTCGACCTTGTCGTAGCCGCCGCCGGGTTGAACGTAGATCGCCTTGCTGCTCATGGTCGAGTGCTCCATCTGTAAAAAGGAAAGTGCCCGGCGAGCGTGGGGTCAGCCCAGCATACGCTTCAAGGCATGACAGTCGGGCGCATGTCGGTCGGCAAGGCCCGGCCAGGCGTCGTGCGGCTGGTTCACAAGCACCGTGCCCGCGCCGGCGGCTCGCCCGCAGTCGAGGTCGAAGCGGTGGTCGCCCACCATCACCATCGCCTGCGGCGCGACGCCCCAGGCGCCGGCAATCTTGAGCAGCCCATCGGGGCTGGGCTTGGGCTGCGCTTCGTCACGCCCAAGAATGTGCGCCACCGGAAAACAGTCGGCAAGGCCAATGGCTTGGAGCGTGATGTGTGCCAGTTCGCGGGCATTGCGGGTGAGGATGCCCAGTTGGCAACCACGGCTGGCCAGCTCACGGACCAGCTCCACCGCCCCCTGGGCAGCTTTGGAGGCCAGCGCCAGATGACGCTCGTGCTCCAGCAGCCAGGCATGCTTGGCGGCGGCTTCGTCTGCGGGCAGAGCCGCCAGGTGCGCCAGAATGTCGTCCTTGGGAGGAATGCCCAACTTCACGCGGATAGCGGCAAAATCATGCGCGGCCACGGTCAGGGTGCCGTCCATGTCGAACACCCAATGGCGCACCTGGCCCAGGTTCATGCCCAGTCCTTGCGATGACGGATCAGGCCTTCCTGGCTGGACGAGGCGACCAGTTGGCCGGCCTGGTTGAAGATGCTGCCGCGGCAGAAGCCACGGGCATTGCCAGCCCAGGGGCTGTCGGTGGCGTACAGCAGCCATTCATCAGCCCGCAGGTTGCCGTGGAACCACAAAGAGTGGTCCAGGCTGGCGATCTGCATGTCCCGCTGCCAGACCGACTTGCCATGGGGCAGCATCGATGTGGTCAGCAGTCCGAAATCAGAGGCGTAGGCCAGGATGTACTTGTGCAGCGCAGGGATAGCCGGCAGATTGCCGTCGGCGCGGAACCAGGCGTATTTCACCGGGTCGCCGGGCTTGGGGTTGAACGGGTCACGCTCGGTTACTGGGCGAATCTCGATGGGCTTGGCGCACAGCACCTTGTCGCGGATGCGCTCAGGAAGCTGATCGGCCATGGCGCTGGCCAGTTCCACTTCGGTGGGCAGGTTTTCAGGGCCGACCACATCGGGCATCTGTGCCTGGTGGGTGAACCCGTCCTCGTCGTACTGGAACGAGGCGCTGCAGGTGAAGATCGTCTTGCCCTTCTGAATCGCCGTGACGCGTCGGGTACTGAAACTGCCGCCATCACGCACGCGGTCCACCGAGTACACCACCGGCAGGCTGGCATCGCCCGGGCGCAGGAAGTAGCCGTGCAGCGAGTGCACGTGGCGGGCATCCTCTACCGTCTGGCTGGCGGCCGACAAGGACTGGCCCAGCACCTGGCCGCCGTACAGCTGGCGAAAACCCAGGTCCTGGCTGCGGCCGCGGAACAGGTTTTCTTCAATGGCTTCGAGGCTCAACAGGTCGACCAGGTCGTCCAACACATGACTCATCAGGGTTCTCCGTAGACGCAAGACGTGCTCACAAGGCGCCGTGGGCCGGCGCTCGATTCAACCGACGCGGCCCACGCATGAGCCGCACCGTCCAATAGCGCAAATAATACAGGGTTTGACATCGCCAGCCCCCCTGGCGGTTCACTCGGCCCGCAAGGTCTGCTCCCACCGCGCGCGATCGATCCGATACAGCACATGCGGGCGCAGTGGATGGCCGAGGGCGACACGCGGGTGGTCGAAACTGCCTGCCAGGTCCTGCTCCATGCCAATGGCTTGCATCACCTTCTGCGAGGGCAGGTTGAGGGTGCTGGTAAAGGACACCACCTGCTCGACCTGCAACTGGGCAAACGCACAGCGCAAGCACGTCCAGGCCGCCTCACTGGCAAACCCCAGGCCCCAGTGCCGACGTGCCAGGCGCCAGCCGATCTCGACTGCCGGGGCGAAGGGCGCGTCGAAGTTGACATTGAGCAGGCCCGTCATGCCGATGAAAGCCCCACTGTCCTTGCGCTCAAGCGCCCACAGGCCAAACCCGTACTCATGAAAATGCCCGCGGATGCGGCCGATCAAGGCAGCCGCTTCAAGGCGTGTGAGCGGCGCGGGGAAGTAGCGCATGACCTGGGGGTCGGCGCACAGGGCAGCGAACTCGCGCAGATCCTCGTCCTGCCATTGGCGCAGAATCAGCCGCGCGCTTTCCAGTTCCAGAATGGGGGTCATGGGGTTCGCTCCGTTTTGGCGTGCTGCACTGTACAGCGTAGGCGCAGGCACGATCGCGCACCGGGTAATGAGTAGCCGAATGCATTTTTCACATGCGCTTCACCGGCTGGCAACACGCGGGTTAGCAAAATGCCGCCATCCCTGTCGCGCCCAGCGCGCGGTTTCCCTGTCGGAGCCACCCATGCTGTCGAGCAACACTCTGCCGCCCTACGCAATGCATTCACCGCGCAAGCGATGGCTGCCCCGCAGCACCGTGACCGTCGCTTTGAGCCTGTGCCTGGCCGTGGCGGCATCGACCTCCTGGTTTATGACGAGAACCTCCATCGTGGACCTTGGTAGCGAACAACAACTCAGCAAAAGCGGCCTGCTCCAGGCCTGGGCCAACGGTGCGGTAATCGTCATGATCCGCCATGCCGAGCGCTGTGACAGCGCACCGGGCCCCTGCCTGGGCGACCCGGCTGGCATCACGGTCGCCGGCAGCCAGGCTGCCGGGCGCGTGGGCGAAGGCCTCAAGCACCTGGGGCTGGCCGATGCCGACCTGTTGAGCAGCCCGAAGGTGCGCACCCAGCAGACGGCGCATTTCATTCTGGGGCAGCCGGTGGCCACGCGGGAATGGATCGGCCAGTGCGACGGCGGCTTCCCGGCTCAGGCGCTGGCAGCCAAACGCCCTGAACACAACCTGGTGCTGGTAACCCACAACGGCTGCGTCGATCAGTTCGCTCGCCAGCAGAACGTTACCGGCGGCGAACGGGACAGCGGTTATGCCAGTGCCCTGTTCGTTTCCGTGGACGACAGTGGCAAGGCACGCATCCTGGGGCGGTTGAACGCGCCCGAATGGCAGCGCGTGCTGGCCAGCGCCGCACGTTGAAAGTGCCCGTTGCATAGGTGGGCACCGGCTTGCACGCTGGGCTAGCAAAGTTTTCCACAGCCGTTGGCTGTCATGGCAAGATCAAGTCTGTTTCTTGTTGTGGATAACCCATGTCGCTGCCGCTGATCTACCACGAAGACTACAGCCCAGAGTTTCCGCCGGACCATCGTTTTCCGATGGACAAGTTTCGTCTGCTGCACGATCACCTGATCGACAGTGGGTTGACCACCGACCAGGCGTTGCTGCGGCCCGAGATCTGCCCCAATGACATTCTTGCGCTGGCCCACGACCGCCGTTACATAGAGCGCTACATGCACGGCGAGCTATCCCGCGAGGACCAGCGGCGCCTGGGCCTACCGTGGAGCGAAGCGCTGGCGCGGCGCACCGTGCGTGCGGTCGGGGGTTCGCTGTTGACGGCCGAGATGGCCCTGCAACACGGGGTGGCCTGTCACCTGGCGGGCGGTACCCACCATGCCCACTACGACCACCCAGCCGGCTTTTGCATCTTCAATGACCTGGCCGTGATCAGCCGTTACCTGCTCGAAGCCGGTCGCGTGCACCGGGTGCTGATCTTCGATTGCGATGTTCATCAAGGGGACGGTACCGCGCGCATTCTTGAAGACACGCCCGACGCCATTACCGTCTCCCTGCATTGCGAGCAGAACTTCCCGGCCCGCAAGGCGCAAAGCGACTGGGACATCCCCCTGCCACGTGGCATGGGGGACGACGCTTACCTGCACGTGGTGGATGAGGCGCTCAATTACCTGCTGCCGCTCTATCAGCCTGACCTGGTGCTGTACGACGCCGGTGTCGATGTTCACAAGGACGATGCCCTGGGTTACCTGCAAATCACCGATGCAGGGCTGGCCGCACGTGACGCGCGCGTGCTCGGCCAGTGCCTGGGCCGCGACATTCCGGTCATGGGCGTGATCGGGGGCGGTTACAGCAAGGATCGCAGAGCGCTGGCCAAGCGCCACGGCGTGCTTCATCACACGGCGGCCAACGTCTTGCGTTGTGCACAATGACTGTGGAACCGCTTGTGGATAACCTGAGCGAAACAGGCTGTAGCCCTTTGATAGCGCTGCTTGCGCGACATTGATCATTTTTTGATCAGTGCTTGTGAGGGCTGTGCTGCGCTAGAATGCGCATCTTTTCCACAGCCTGCAGCCCATCATGTCCGAAGTAAGTCACCCCGCCCCTCCTGTCGCCGCTGTCATTGGGGGCGGCCCCGCCGGCCTGATGGCGGCTGAAGCCCTGGCACAGGCCGGGCTTTCGGTGGAAGTGTTCGACGCCATGCCTTCGGTGGGTCGCAAGTTTCTGCTGGCAGGCGTGGGCGGCATGAACATCACCCATTCTGAGCCCTACCCTGCTTTTGCGGCTCGGTATGCCGAGCGCCGAAGCGAGGTTGACGGGCTGTTGCGCGACTTTGACGCCAACGCCTTGCGCCAGTGGATTCACGGGCTGGGTATCGCCACGTTCGTGGGCAGCTCGGGCCGCGTGTTTCCAACCGACATGAAGGCTGCCCCGCTCTTACGCGCGTGGCTCAAGCGCCTGCGTGAAACCGGCGTGGTTATCCACAACCGTCATCGCTGGCTGGGTTGGAGCGAAGACGGCGCGCTGCGCATTGCTTATCCACAGGGCGAGCGGCTGGTCCGGCCCGCCGTGGTCGTACTGGCACTGGGTGGCGGCAGTTGGGCGCGGCTGGGATCGGATGGGCGCTGGCAGGCAACCCTGGCTGACCGCGCTGTGGATATCTCACCCCTGCGACCGAGCAATTGCGGGTTCGAGGTCGCGGGCTGGAGTGCGGTGCTCACCGACAAGTTCGCAGGGGCGCCGGTCAAGAACATTGCCCTGAGCGTGCCAGGCCGTGCGCCGCGCAAAGGCGAGTTCATCCTGACCGCCCAGGGTGTGGAAGGCAGCCTGGTCTACGCCTGGTCGGCGCAGGTGCGTGCGGCCATCGAGCAATGTGGCAGCGGTGTGCTGATATTGGACCTGCTGCCGGACAAGCCTGTGGACAAGATTGCCCAGGCCCTGGCACGCCCGAGGGGCTCGCGGTCCATGGCCAAGCACTTGCAAGGGCAAGTGGGCCTGGACGGGGTCAAGGCGGCGCTGCTGCGCGAGCTGACCGACCCGGCCACATTCGCCGACCCGCCAGCCCTTGCCCAGGCGATCAAGGCCCTGCCGATCACGCTGGTGCGCACTCGTCCCTTGGACGAAGCGATCAGTAGTGCCGGCGGGGTGCGTTTCGAAAGCCTGGATGAGGGGCTGATGATAAAGCACATGCCAGGGGTGTTCTGTGCGGGCGAGATGCTGGACTGGGAAGCGCCAACAGGCGGGTATCTGCTGACTGCCTGCTTCGCCAGCGGGCTGCGGGCCGGTCGGGCAGCGGCGGCGTGGGTGGGGCGGCAGGGGGATACGACGGGCTGATCGCAGGTTTCACAGGCCTGTCCTCGCTTTAGCAATCGGGGCTATACCCAACGCGCTGCTAAAGCTCGTACCTGCCCCGTTGAGATCAAAAGCCACTGCCTCACGCCAACGCTCTAACCGTCAGGGCTTGCGCTTGCGCGGCCCCCCATTGAAGCTAGGCACCTTGCGCACGGCCTTCACCGCAGGTGGCGCGGTGCCGGCCTCATCACTGTCCATCCAGCGACCCAGCCCACGCTTGGCACTGTTCTCCTTGGGCTTCTTCGGTTTCTTGGGCTTTTTCATCACCTGACCACTGGCATCGGTCAGGGGTACCCGGTGATCAGGAATGAAGTCAGGCTCTTCATGACGCGTCAGTGTCTGCCGGGTCAGCACTTCGATGGCCGCCAGCAACTGCACCTCATCCGCGCACACCAGCGAAATCGCCTCACCCGTGTTGCCCGCACGGCCAGTGCGGCCGATACGGTGCACATAGTCTTCGGCCACGATGGGCAGGTCCAGGTTGACTACCAGCGGCAGGTCGTCGATGTCCAGCCCGCGCGCAGCCACGTCGGTGGCCACCAGCACCTGCACCTCGCGTGCCTTGAAGCTGTCCAGCGCCCGTTGCCGTGTCGCCTGGGGGCGGTCGCCATGGATACCGTCGGCCTTGACCCCTTCGGCCAGCAGGCGCTCGACCAGCTGATCGACGCCGTTGCGGGTCTTGGCGAAGACCAGCACCTGCTTCCAGCGCTGCTTGCGCAACAGGTGGCAGAACAGGTCGACCTTGCGCTTCTTGTCCACCGTCACCAGCCATTGCTTGACGCTCGCCGCCGTGGCATTGCGCGGGCTGACTTCGATGCTGAGCGGGTCGTTGAGCGCGAGCCCTGCAAGCAGGCGGATCTGGTCCGAAAAGGTCGCCGAGAACAGCAGCGTCTGGCGCTTGCGGGGCAGCGCGGCATAGACCGATTGCAGCTCCTCGGCGAACCCCAGGTCGAGCATGCGATCGGCTTCGTCGAGCACCAGAATCTGCACCTGGTTGAACTTGATCGCGTTCTGGCGATACAGGTCCAGCAGCCGGCCCGGGGTCGCCACCAGCAGGTCCACACCACGGCGCAGGCGCATCATCTGCGGGTTGATGCTGACCCCGCCATACACCGCATAGGTGCTCAGCGGCAGGTGCTCGGCGTACTCGCGCACGTTGGTATGCACCTGCTCGGCCAGTTCACGGGTGGGCACCAGGACCAAGGCACGAATCGAGTTGGCCGCCACCTTCTCGCCTTCAAGCGCCAGGCGTTGCAACACGGGTAGGGCAAAACCTGCGGTCTTGCCGGTGCCGGTCTGGGCGGCGGCCATCAGGTCGCGGCCGGCCAGCACGGCGGGGATGGCCTGGGCCTGTACCGGGGTCGGGGTGGTGTAATCGCGCTGCTCAAGGGTGCGCAGCAAGGGTTCGATCAGGCCGAGTTTGGCGAAATTCATGGCAATACCATCAGGGGTTCAGCGAAGCCGGCAAGTCTACCGCATCCCCCCTGTGCACTTGCAGGTTTCCCGGTCGAGCGGCTAGGCGATGGGTCGCGCCTTGCGCCACTGCGGCAGGCCGATCAGGACCACCGCGCCAATGATCACGGCCATGGCAACGCACTCTTCGGCACCGATCTGCTCGCCGGCAAACACGATGCCCAAGAGCACCGCCACGGCCGGGTTGACGTAGGCATAGCTGGTGGCCGCCGCCGGGCGAACGTGCTTGAGCAGGTACATGTAGGCGCTGAACGCCAGGATCGAGCCGAAGAACACCAGGTAGGCCAGCGCGCCCCAGCCGGCAGCGGTAGGCATCTGCGTCATGCGTTCACCCGACAGCAGGCTGCCCAATAGCAACGCCGTACCACCGACCAGCATCTGTGCAGCGCTGGCCATGGGGCCCGGAGGCATGGGCAGGCGCTTGCTCCAGACCGACCCGAATGCCCACGAGGCGGCGGCGAAGATCAACAGCGCCGCGCCAAGCGGGCTCGCCTGCAGATTGGAGCCGAGGTTGAGCAAACCGATGCCGGTCAGGCCAAGCACGATGCCCGCCCATTCGAGCCCTGAGTTGCGATAACCGAACATCAGCCCAAACACCAGGGTAAACAAGGGCACGGTCGCCACCGCCAGCGCTGCCACGCCGGACGCCACGCCGGCATGCTCAGCGATCGTCACGCCCCCGTTGCCACAGCTGAGCAGCAAAAAGCCCACCAGCCCCGCTGCCCGCCACTGCGGCCAGGACGGTGATGGCGCCCCTCGCCAGCGCATGAAGCCGTACAACAGCCCCCCGGCAATCAGAAAGCGCACCCCAGCCATGAGCATGGGCGGCCAGCTTTCCACACCGATGCGAATGAACAGGTAGGTTGAACCCCATACGAAATACAGGGCCACGAAGGCCCCGATGAGCAACAGCGGGAAGCGGCGGGTGCTGGACATGGTCGACTCGAAAATCCATTTGCGGGTGACGCAGTCTAACGGTGTGAAGCGCAGCGGCAACCCTACAGTGAGGCGTTGGATAAGCAGCACACTTGCAGCCGCGGGCGTGCGACGCCAGGCGCTGCCCGTTTCAGCGGTAGGCTGCCAGCGCGTCGCGCACCTTGGCGGCGGGGGTTTTCTGCAAACGGCAGAACAAGTCGTGGGAAGGCTGCTGCACCCCGTGGTCCTGGCGCAGCACGCCGGCCAGGTGCTGGACCAGGTTAGCGGCCATTTCCGCGTCGGCCATGGCCCGGTGGGCCGTGCCGGTGTTGGGCAGCCCGGCCCAGTGGTTCAGTGTGCCCAGCTTGTGGTTGGGGGCGGCCGGCAGCAGGCGCCGGGACAGCAACAGCGAGCAGGCGAAGGGCTGGCTGCGGCTGCGGCCGATGCGGCTCAGTTCGAAGTCCCAGAACTTCTGGTCGAAGGCGGCGTTGTGGGCCAGCAGCGGCGTGGCCCCCACGAACTCGGCCACCTCGTTCATCACCTGCTCCACCGGGGGTGCCTTGCGCACCATGGCGGTGGTGATGCCGGTCAAGCCCGACACGAAAGCAGGCACCGACACCCCCGCGTTCATCAGGCTCTGATAGCGCTCGACGATTTGCCCGCGCTCGAGCATCACCACGGCCACCTCAGTGGCGCGGCAACCGGTGCCTGGGGAAATGCCGGTGGTTTCAAAGTCGATGACAGCGATACGTTCCATAAAAACCTTAGTGTTTGAGCAACAACGGGCCCTCGATGGGCACATAGCGGGTGGCGGCGCGGATCAGCGACATCGCCGTCAGCCCCGGCACGCCATAGACCACCGCTTCGGTGCCGTGGCGCTGGATCACGCGGTCGAGCAGCAGGTCGAAATCCCCGTCACCCGAGGCCAGTACCACCTGGTCCACGCGGCTGGCCGCATCGATCACATCCAGGGTGATGCCGACATCCCAGTCGCCCTTGGCCGAGCCATCGCTGCGCTGGATGAAGGGCTTGAGGCGCACATCGAAACCCAGGTTGCGCAGTATCTGCTGAAACTGCTGCTGCTTGCTGTCGCCCCGATCGATGGCATAGGCCACCGCCTCGACGATCTGGCCTTCTCGGCTGACCTGGTTCCACAAGGCGGTGTAGTTGAAATGGCAACCGTGGGCCTGGCGCACGGTGTAATAGAGGTTCTGCACGTCGGCGAACAACGCGATCTTTTTCACCTTGGCACCTCGTCTGGCCGAATCGGGGCGGGTTCAGCGCCCCGCGAAGGCCAGCAGTATGCCAGAGCCGTCAGACGTAGGAATCGTCGTCGGAGAATAATCCACCGTCATCACCGCCGTAATCGGCGTCACTGTAACCGCCCTGGTCGCTGCCCCAGCCGCTGTTGTCGGCCACGTGCTGCTGCTCGTTCTGGTCGGTCCAGCCGCCACTGTCACTGGCCTGCGCAGGCTCCTCCTTGATCACCTCGACCACCTCTTCGGGCTGGGCGTTGTGGTTGAACAGGCTGCTGATGCCCTGGGCCAGCAAGACACCCCCGGCTACACCGGCCGCAGTCTGCATGGCGCCGCCCAGGAAGCTGCTGGCACCGCCACGCGCGGGCGCTGCGCCAAAGCCCGGCTGCTGGGCCGGCG
>NZ_DIMK01000052.1:0-77100 GCF_002425525.1 Pseudomonas sp. UBA5568
GTCGCGATCTGCGGCGCCTGAACTACCGCGCGCTTAGAAGCAAGAGCAAGAGCAAGAGCAAGAGCAAGAGCAAGAGCAAGAGCAACTGCAACTGCAACTGCAACTGCAACTGCAACTGCAACTGCAACTGCAACTGCAACTGCAACTGCAACTGCAAGCCGCGCGCCCTGCAAGATGTATTGCAACTGAAATTAGTCTTGTAGGGCCATAGAATATCACCCTAGCCAAGGCTCATCCCCAACAACCCTGGTGAATCATCGTGCTCGTTCGTTCATATAAAAAAGCGGCGGAATAACCCGCGATCACGCCTAGGACGAACGGACACGCCATGACACTTCGCACCCAATCACTTTCACGTACCCAGATATTGCGCCTAACCTTGCTAGCCGTTGCCCTCTCACCGCTTGACCACCTACCCGCCCTGGCAGCTGATCAGGTAAAGACCATCAGCCACGATATCGCCCCAGGCCCCCTCGACAGCGTACTGAACGCATACGCCCAGCGCGCCGCCCTTTCGGTGTCGTTCGATCGTAACGCCCTCGCCGACCTGCGCTCGAGCGGCCTGCAAGGACGCTACGGCGCATGGGAGGGGCTTAATCACCTGTTGCAAGGCACTGGCCTGCGCCTCAGTCGCGACACCAATGGTGGCTACCTAGTGCTCCCCCCCGCCCCGAGCAACAGCGGGGCGATGGAACTGACCGCCCTGAGCATTTCCGGCAAGGCCCCCGGCGCACTCACCGAAGGTTCAGGCGCCTACACGACCGAATCGTCCAGCAGCTCCACGCGCCTGAACCTGTCACTCAAGCAAACCCCACAATCGATCACGGTCCTGACGCGCCAGCGCCTGGACGACCAGAAGCTCGATACCCTCACCGACGCACTGGACGCAACCACCGGCATCACCGTCATTCGCGAAAGTCTGGGCGCCGACAGTACGGCGTACCTGTCACGGGGCTTTGCCATCCGCAACTTCGAGATCGACGGCGTCCCCACGTCGGCGAACATGGACAACTACACCCAGAACACGGCCATGTACGACCGCGTGGAAATCGTGCGCGGCGCCACGGGCCTGATCAGTGGCATGGGCAACCCATCGGCCACCATCAACCTGATTCGCAAACGCCCCACCGTTGATCCTCACGTGCAACTGAGCGCCGAGGCTGGTAGCTGGGATCGCTATGGCCTGGGTGTTGATGTGAGCGGCGCGCTCGATGAAAGCGGCAGGCTGCGCGGCCGCCTGGTGGCCGATCACAAGGACCAGCACGCCTGGATCGACCGCTTTAGCCAAGCAATCTCGACCCTATATGGCATCACCGAACTGGACCTGAGCGACACGACCCTGCTGACGTTGGGCCTCAGCCATCAGGTCACCCACAGTACCGCCCCCATTCGCACCGGCTTCCCGCTGTTCACCACGGACGGGGCACGCACACATTTCTCCCGCTCGTTCAATACCGCGCCAAACTGGAGCTACTATGATCGGCAGCAAAGTACCCTCTTCACCTCGCTTGAACATCAGTTCGCCAACGGGTGGAGCGGCAAGGTGGAGTACACCCACGCGCGCAACGACTACGACACCGTGATCGCCTACGTCGATGGCGAAATCGACCCAGCAACCGGTGCCGGTGCAACGATCAACCCGACACGCTGGAAGGCAGCGCCCATCCAGGACAGCCTGGACGCCTATCTCACCGGCACCTTCGACGCCCTGGGGCGCGAGCACGAATTGATCGGCGGCGTGACCCTGTCGCGGACCGAGGAAAGAGGCACCTCCAACTTCGGCGGCTGGCAGAGCGCTCGAACAGGCTACGACGACACCATCGACAACATCTTCAACTGGAACGGGTCGTCCCCCAAGCCAGTGTTCACCCAAATCGGTACCACCGACATGACCGAAACCCAGTACGCCGGCTACTTGACCTCGCGGCTGCACCTGAGCGACGCCGCCAGGCTGATCCTCGGGGCGCGCGTGGTCGACTGGAACAGGGTGAACAAGAGCGCGCTCTATAATGGCTCGCGTCAACGCACCGAGCGCACCGAAAATGGTGTGGTCATCCCCTATGCTGGGCTGGTCTATGACCTGAACGATACTTGGGCTGCCTACGCCAGCTATACCCAAATCTTCAACCCGCAAGGTAACCAGATCCGCGACGTCAAGGGCTCGCCCCTCGACCCACAGGAAGGCACAGGCTACGAAGTAGGATTGAAAGCCGACCTGCTCGACGAACGCCTGACCGCGAGCCTGGCCCTGTTCCGAGTAGAGCAGGACAACCTGGCAATCGCCGATGGGCGCCTGCTCCAGCCCAACGGGTTTCAGGCGTATCGCGCCGAGAGCGGCACCACGAGCGAAGGTGTGGAGCTTGAGGTCAACGGTGAGCTGGCTGAAGGCTGGCAGGTCATGGCGGGCTATTCCTATAACGTCAGCTTCGATACCAACGACGAGCGCATCGTCACCGAGATTCCGCGCAACAGCGTGAAGCTGTTCACCACTTACCGCCTGCCGGGTGAGCTGGATAAATGGACTGTCGGCGGCGGGGTCAACTGGCAAAGTGAAACGGGCTACGCCTTGAGCTACGCCACCACCCAGAGCAGTTATGCGCTGGTCAACCTGATGACTCGCTACCAGGTCACTCCACAGCTTTCAGCCAGTGTGAACGTCAGTAACCTGTTCGACAGGCACTACCTGACGACCACGGCGGGTGGCATCTACGGCGCACCACGCAACGTCATGACAACGCTGCGCTACAACTTCTGAGGCCCACACCCGCCGACGGATAAGCGGGCCCATCAATGACGGGCCCGGTAGTTACGCCAGTTCTCCCTCCCAGGGATGCTCCAGCAGCAGCCGCAAGGTCAATGACAGGGTCAGCTGGCGCTCGGCCGCGCTGCGCTCATCGGCAAGGTTACCCACGGCCTCGATGATCTGCTGCTCGGTCATACCTTCCTGGCCCTGCAAAAGTGCCTCGAGCTGGACGTGGTAGGGCTGGTTCAATGTCTCGTATTCGTTTGCATACGAAGTGCGCACAAAATCCATCCAAAACGTGCGCTGCAGTAGCGAATCGGCAATCCGCGCGTTGCTTTCAGTCAGCAGAATACTGCGTGCGGCTTCACGCAGACGCACATCGTCGACGTCGGAAAATACCCGGTGATACATGTAGCGTGATTGAGCCGGCAGTCCCAACGGCCGGACCAAACCTGCCCGATATGCCAGGTGTATCTCCACTTCATCGATCAGGCCGTAGGGGTTGCTGGCCCGCTCGCTGGCAATATGCTGGGCTGCGACGCGATCCACCTCGTCCAGGCGATACAGCTCGCGGCCAATGCGCACGAGAGCAGGCGCCGTGTCTGCGGCGGCAAGCCCTGCGGTGCGGGTCGCGACCAGGGCACGCACCTCGAACAGGCTAAGCATCAGCAGCATCTGATCAGCACAGGTGCGCGGGCCCGCTGCCTGCTGGAAGACAGCTTCACGGACCTGCGAATGCTCGACACACACCTCGATCAACGCCCAGATACGCCTGCGCAGATCGATGCCTTGAAAGTCATAGTCGTTCGAGCGCCCAAGGTCGTTGAAGAACCGCATCAGGTCATCGCTGCCAGGCTCGTCGGTCAGCGCCGCCCAATGCTCGGAGCGAATCCCACGCTCCTCAGGGCTGGAGTCCGCCAACCAGCGCTCAAGGGATTCTTGCCCGCCAGGGCCATGACGGCGCACAGGCAAGGCCGTTGCCCCGCCTTCGCCCAGAGTGCTGCGTAGCGCGGTCTGCGTGGGTTCGGGCACAGGGTTATCGTGCAGGCTTAGCCCAGCCAGACGCCGGTGGGAGTGAGCAAGGGTCGGGCTCATGCCCGCGATATGGTTGTCGCGAAGGTCGATGTCTTCCAACGCGGGGTGCATGTATACCTCTATCGGCAACTCGTTCAAGCCCGTGCCACGCAAGTGCAGCCGTTGTAGATCCAGCAACCGTCCCAGCGGTGGCAGCCGATCGATAGGGTTATGCGACAGGTCAAGGATGCGCAACCTGGTCAATGCACTGAGCCTGGCCAGGCCTGCGTCGTCGATCACGATCTGGTTGCGCGTCAGGCGCAGCTCGGTGAGCTGGGTCAGTGCCTGCAAGCCTTCTGGAACACTGCTTAGCAAGTTGTGGCTCAAGTCCAGGGTGCGTACATTGGGGAATCGCTGGAGAAACCCCTCGGTGACGCTCGACAAGTAGGCGCGGCGAATTGTCAGGTGGGTGACATGATCGAACGACGCTTGCTCAGGCAACAGCGGAAGACTTTCGATGCGCTCGCTGTCGATGACCAGGCGGTACTCGCCATCGGCATCGGGTCGCTTACGCCGCCAGCATTGGCGGATGCGACGAGCAATCTGTCGACGGCGCTCAGGCAAAGGCGCAGTGGTTGCTTCTCGGCGCCAGGCTGCCAGGTTTTCACCCAGATCGACAAGGCACTGCTGCAATTGGCGCAGGTGATCCCACGGTTGCTCGCCCTGCAACCGCACCCGCTCTAGATACACTTCGATTTCCATCTCGTTCAGCGTCGGGAAGATCTGCTGGTAGCCGCGAAGCATGGCTTGCCGCGACCCTTCCGGACGGCCACTCAGCCTATAGCCGATACGTCCATCGCCAAGGCGCATCGCAGGCCTTGGCTTGCCCACCGGCACCATGCCCAAGAGCCGCGCAGCCTGTGTCCGGTCAGCAAAAGCACGGTCTGCCAGCGCGCTGGCAAGATCGGCCGGGGCCCCCGAGGCCGCCCCCATGGCAACGCGCTGCTCGGGGTCAAGGGTGCGCAGCAATGCCTGGAAAAAATCATCACTGGCCACAGCACCGTGCAGGGGACGTCCTGCATGATCGGTTATCAGGTACCCCTGTGCCTTATGAATCAGGCAGCGGGTCTCGGGTGCCGTGTCAGCGCCTACGCTGGCTCGCATGTCGCCCCCGAATTGCGCCTCGTGCACTTCTATCTTGACTGCCGCAGCCCAAGGCCAGTCGCGGTACAGCAATGCCAAAGCCAACCGCTCGGTATCCCTGTTAACGGCGTTGGCCTGCTCGAAACCAGCACACGCACGATCCAGGCGTGCGTCATGCAACGCCCATCGTGCCCGCTCGGCCAGCGCAAGCGGCACTTTGCGTTGCTCCAGCAACTGCCTGAGCTCGGTATCGCCCGCGGCCGTGAGCAACTCCCGGCCAGCGCGCGTGGAAAGTGCTGGAAAATCGCGGTGCAGCGGCTCGGCCGCCAGCGCGGGCACTTCCTGTGCCTCATGCCAATGCGCTTCGAAGGCTTGTCCACGCAGGCGGGGGAACGCTCGATGCAGCTCGTATCTGTGCACGGCATCACACAACCGCGCAGGTGCAGGTGCGTTTTCAAGATGCAAGCGACGCAACGCGGCTTCGTCCAGCCCTACACTGCGCAGCACCGCGCGCACCGCTGCTGGACTAACCGAACTCAGGTTCGAGCCCAGACGCGCCACCAGCATGCCGACGTCGGACCACTCCTGAGGGCGCTCCAGTGCATGGCGCATCCCGCCCGCCTCATTGTCTTCCAGGCTAACTGCAGGGGCTTGGACACGCTGCGGATGCTCAATCGTCGCGCGATACTCACTAGGCCCCAACCTGTAGGCACTGCCCTCTACGGCCACGTGTAAACGCCCATTGAGCAAACCCCGCTGCCCGGCCATCAGGTGCGAGTCGGGAACCGCATAACCTGGCAGGTCGACCCGGGCCAGGCGCTGCTCGCCCGCAGGCGTCAGCACAGGTGCCAGTTCATCGATGACGCCCTCTCGCGCCAGCATCCGGCCCGTGGCTGCACCGACAGCGGCGCCTACCCCAATCATGACGACGTTTTGCGCCACCGACATCAGATGACCGAGCGCTGCCTCTCGATCGCCAAGCGCCCACTCGTGGTAGCCATCGATCACGTCATCGGTAACCTGGCGCGCCGCCAGTGCGAGCAAGGGCAACCCGAGCTCGGGTACGAAGAAACTGGCCAAGCCCAGCAGGTCCAGCCCGAGACCCTTGAGTAAGTGGTTACGCCGGTCGCGCGCTTGACTGTCCACCGCCGTGCTGGGCACAGCCAGGGACTGCGCGTCCTCGAGCAGGGTGTCGACCTGGACGCTGCGCAGGTGCGC
Source organism: Pseudomonas sp. UBA5568 (assembly GCF_002425525.1). Classification (NCBI taxonomy): domain Bacteria; kingdom Pseudomonadati; phylum Pseudomonadota; class Gammaproteobacteria; order Pseudomonadales; family Pseudomonadaceae; genus Pseudomonas; species Pseudomonas sp. UBA5568. The sequence goes on from NZ_DIMK01000052.1 coordinate 6,119, forward strand.
GATCAGTGCACCGTGGATGACTTGGTGGCGACCGTCCAGTTCGATGGGGTCCTCAGCCGCTGCGCTGCCCAGCGCATGCTGGAAGCGCTGGCTGAAATGCAGGCGATCATGCTCCTTGATGAAGCGCTGGAAGAACTGCCGGTACGCAGGGTCGCGCAAACGCGTGCCAAGGCTGCGAAACAACTGCGACCACGAAGGGTAAGCGCCAATGGCGCCATGGGGATCGTCAGGTATCCACACGATCAGATTCTGTGGCGCGGATGAGCCGTGCTCAGACGCAGGTTCGAACACCGTAACACCGGTCACCACTCGGCCAAACAGCCGAATTTCGCTGAACGCGCCTGGCAGTGGCTCGACAGCGCCGGCTACAGCACTGACCAGGCGATCAAGCTCCGCACCCTTCACGACGCCCTGTAGCCGCGCGAGCTCTACAGCGGCCAGTAGGCTGCGGCGCCACCCCTCTTCAAGGTCCGCGTTGACTCCGCGTCGGCGCTTGTCGTCGGCAAACAGCACCTGCTTGAGGTGCTGCTGGTAAGCAGCGCCCAGGTCCAAGGACCGACAGACCCCCGCGAAAGCCCGCGGACGCAAGGGGAGCACCGTCCCATCCGCATCCAGCACGTTCGACTGTGGCAACCAGGCTACCTCGGCGGTCTCTCGCCGATCAAAATTGTGCAACGCACAGGCCAGCAAGGGTTGCTCCAGCGTCTTGGGAACCACGCGATCAGGAATGGCGGTTACACCGGACGGGTAACGTACATGCACCACGCGATGAAGCCTGGCAGCTCGGACGTCCACCGGCCGGTGCAAGAGCCTTTGCAATGCCGCCTCAAGTAATGTGCTGGCGAAGTCGTCCAGAGGCTGCACTTGGGCGAAAACGGCCTGAACCTGCTCACGCGCCCGTTGCTGGTCAAGCAGCGCCTGATGCAGGACTTGGAGCTGCTCGACCGTGGCATCAGTCAACCAGGGCGGCAGTCGGTCGGCGATGAATGCATCCACGGAATCATCGGAGAACGGCGAGTTTGTCATGAAGCACCTGTGAGTCGCAAAAGCGTCACTCAGCCAGCTTCGAGACCTGTCTTTGAGGTAGTTGTCTAACGCCACCCACATGCAGCGCGGTGCTTAGCCCGGCGTCACCGACCTCAGTCTCCCCACACGTGGCCAGTTGCGCTACAATCGCGCCCGGGTGCTAGCTGCTTGGGGCAGTGAAGCAGGTTAAACAAGCTACGCAGGTCGGGCCGCCATGCGGGAGTTATTGCGCCTATGCAAAACACGATAGTCCCCAAAGCACAGCAACTGGCCGAGCGCGCGCTGGCCAGCCTCGAACGTTTCCTGCACATCGAAGCCGTCAGTGGTGTGGTACTGCTGATCGCCGCCATCGCCGCCCTGATCTGGGCCAACTCCCCGGCCGCCGCCAGTTACGACGCCCTCTGGCATACGCCAATCACGCTGGGCATCGGCTCGCTGGTCTATTCCCAGTCCCTGCATTTCTGGATCAACGACGGCCTGATGACGATCTTCTTCCTCGTGGTCGGCATGGAGATTCGCCGCGAGATTCATGAAGGCGCCCTTTCCAGCCTGCGCCAGGCGTCCTTGCCCATGGTGGCAGCCATGGGCGGCGTCGCCGTGCCTGCCATGGTCTACCTGGGCTTCGGCCATGCGCCCAGCGAACAGCAAGGCTGGGCCGTGCCGACAGCCACCGATATCGCCTTTGCGGTCGGCGTATTGGCGTTGCTGGGCAAGTCGATCCCGTCGAATATTCGCGTCTTTCTGCTGGCCCTGGCGATCATCGACGACATCATCGCCGTGCTGATCATCGCCGTGTTCTATTCCGGTGGCCTGGACTACCTAGGCTTCGCTGTCGCGGCAGTGGGCGTGCTGCTGGTCCTGCTCATGCAGCGCATTGGCGTCGGCTCGGCCTTCGCCTACGTCATCCCAGGCGCGATCACATGGGTGGGTGTGCTGATGACCGGCGCCCACCCTACCCTGGCAGGCGTCGTACTCGGCCTGATGACCCCTGTCACCAGCCGACCCATGTGGGAGCGCCCCGTAGAAGCCGTGTCGCGCCTGAGCGATGAGGTAGTCGGCCGCGCCAAAGCCGCGGCCCAAGACGCAAGCGAACTGCTGACGCCCCTCAAGCAGCTGCGCGTGGCCCAACGTGAAGTGCTGCCGCCGGTGGTGCGTGTGCAAAGCGCGCTGCACCCTTGGGTGGCATTCGGGATCATGCCGCTGTTTGCCTTGGCGAATGCCGGGGTGAGCCTGTCGGGCGTCAACCTGGACAGCGAGACGCCGCGCTGGGTGATGGAGTCGGTGATGGCGGCGCTGGTCATCGGCAAACCAGTGGGCATCGTCGGCATCAGCTGGCTGATGGTGCGCCTGGGCGTGTGCTCGCTGCCGCCAGGGGTCAACTGGAGCGGCATCACCTTGATCGGGCTGCTGGCCGGCATTGGCTTCACCATGTCCATCTTCATCGCCAACCTGGCGTTCGCCAGCCCAGCGGCGCTGGGTGCGGCCAAGTTGGGCGTGCTGGCAGGCTCGGTGGTTGCGGCCACGCTGGGCCTGGCATGGGGCGCGTGGCGCGTGCGCGGTAAACACAGGTAGCGCCGACGCTGTTTCCCCATGCTCACGCGCATGGGGAAACACGCTTAAGGCTTGCCAAGAGCCGCTCGTCGTCCCAATCATCGATCCGAGTCAACCCAGGGCAACGGGACCTTTCGAACAGGTACGAGCATTCTCAACTGCAGGAGCTTTTACCATGCGCGACTACCCTACCCCGCCCTTCCCCTCCCAACCCCAGACAGTGCCCGGCTCCCAGCCGAAAATGGACCCGGTACCGGACTGCGGCGAGCAGACCTACGTCGGCCATGGCCGGCTCGAGGGCAAGAAAGCGCTGATTACTGGCGGCGACAGCGGCATTGGCCGCGCAGTGGCCATCGCCTATGCCCGTGAAGGCGCCGATGTCGCTATCTCCTACCTGGACGAACACGAAGACGCCAAGGAGACCGCGCGCTGGGTCGAGGCAGCCGGGCGCAAGTGCCTACTGCTGCCAGGCGATCTGGCGCAGAAGCAGCAATGCCATGCGATCGTGGAAAAAACCGTGTCCGAATTCGGCCGCATCGACATCCTGGTCAACAACGCCGCCTTCCAGATGGCCCACGAAACGTTCGAGGAAATCGAAGACGACGAATGGGTGAAGACCTTCGACACCAACATCACGGCGATCTTCCGCATCTGCAAGGCCGCCTTGCCGTCCATGCCCAAAGGCAGCTCGATCATCAACACAAGCTCGGTCAACTCCGATGATCCGTCTTCCTCGCTGTTGGCCTATGCGGCGACCAAAGGCGCCATCGCCAACTTCTCCGCAGGGCTTGCGCAACTGCTGGCCAAAAAAGGGGTACGCGTCAACAGCGTAGCGCCAGGCCCGATCTGGACGCCGTTGATCCCCGCGACCATGCCCGACGAAGCAGTCAAGAATTTCGGCTCCAGCTACCCCATGGGCCGCCCGGGCCAACCGGTGGAAGTAGCCCCGATCTACGTGCTGCTGGGTTCGGACGAAGCGAGCTACATCAGCGGCTCGCGCTATGCAGTGACAGGCGGCAAGCCCATTCTCTGACTGACGCAGGGCTCTGCACCCGCAGAGCCCTCCACCACCTCACGGCATCAGAATCGCCTGAGCGTGGTCAATGCAAGGCACCGGCATGCTGTCCCTGCTCACCATGAGCCACTGGCGCATGCGAGCAGTGTCGAATATCTGGCCTTCTTCCATCATCGTCAGAATCAATGCCTGGGACATTCGGTAACACCCACACTGGGCGCACTGGCGCTGCTCCCACCCGCCGGCACATTCGACGGACTCTGCTTGTCCTGCGCATATCAGACAGCTCATGTAAGCCCCCTTGTTGTTCTTGTTCACCAACGCGTGGTCGCATGACCCACCCGACCCGGGCATGGCCAACTTCCATGAGATATCCGTGCCAACGCTTAAATTCCGTGAAATACGCTGTCCGATTGTCGGTCAGGTCAGCAGTTGACTGAGCACCGCGCGCAGTTTCCCGGGTTTTACCGGCTTGTTCAGTACCGGCATGCCCAGCGCCTGGAACGCCCGCCTGCCTTCGTCGCTGCGGTCGGCGGTAATGATGACCGCAGGGATCGTGCACCCGAATTGCTCACGCAACCGCTCAACCACGTCGCACCCCAAAACGCCATGATCCAGGTGATAGTCGGCCAAAATCAATTCTGGCGGCCGACCCTGCAGCGCGATACAGGCCGCGTGCTGATCCAAAGCCGTGACGACCTCGCACCCCCATTGGCTCAACAAGGCGCCCATGCTGTGCAAGATACTCGACTCGTTATCCAGCACCAGCAGCCGCCGCCCCGGCAGTGGGTCCCCCATGCTCGGCTGCAGGAGGACCACTGGGGTAGCAGCCGGCAGGCAGCTTGCCATTGGCACCTCAATCGTGAACACCGACCCTCGTCCGGGCCGCGACCGCACCCGTACCGGATGCTCGAGTATCTTGGCGATGCGCTCGACGATCGCCAGGCCCAGGCCAACCCCCTTGCGCTCGGCTGCACGGCCCACATCCAACTGGTTGAACTCGAGGAAGATCGACTCCAGGCGATCTTCCGGGATACCGCGCCCGGTATCCCATACCTGCAGCGCCAGGTAATGGCCACGCCGCTGCGCCGCCAACAGCACGCCGCCCGTTGACGTGTAGCGGCAGGCATTGCTGAGAAAATTGCGCAGGATACGGGTCATCAGCCGCAGATCGGTGCCCACGGCAACGTCGGGAATGCGCGCCCTGAGCTTGAGCCCTGCGGCGTCGGCCACTGACTCGAACTCCGACACCAGCGGCGCGAACACGGTGCTCAGGTGGTACACGCCCATGTCCGGCTTCACGGCGGCCTGATCAAGTCGCGAGATGTCCAGCAGGTCGGTCAGCAGGTCTTCGGCCCCTTCCAAGGCCTGGTGAGTGCGCTCCACCAGCAGTTGTTCGGCCTGCGCAAGCGGCCGCTCGCGCAGGGTCGAGATCAGCAAGCGGGCGGCATTGAGCGGCTGCAGCAGGTCATGGCTGGCCGCCGCCAGGTACTTGTCTTTGCTGCGATTGGCCAGTTGTGCGGCGTCCCGGGCGTCGCGCAGGGCCCGGGCGATCTGCTTGCGTTCGGTGATCTGCTGGTGCAGGTTGCGATTGGCTTCGAGCAGTTGGTCGGTCCGGTCGGCCACCCGCTGCTCAAGCTCATCGTTGAGTTGCTGCAAGTGCTGCTGCGCCAGCTTGCGCTCGGTAATATCGGCCACGAACCCTTCCACCAAGCCCTCATGCCCGGGTTTGCGCAACAGGTTCATGAGCACGTCGATGTGGCTGCCATCACGGCGCCGCAGGCGGGTTTCGTAACCGTGCAGGCTATGCTCGCGCGCCAAGGTCGTGGTGATGGCGTGCAGTTCCTGAGCACCCCCGACGAAGAGGTTGGCGCCAAGGTCGGTCAACGAGAACAGTACGGCCTGAGGGTCGTCGTAGCCCAGCATCCGCGCCAGGGCCGGGTTGGCAGCACGCATGCCGTCCTGCAGGCTGGCCTGGAAGATGCCGTGAACGGCATTTTCGAACAACCACTTGTAGCGGTTGCGCTCAGCTTCCAGTTCCTCCAGCCGCGCGGCCAGCTCCGGGTAATGACTCTTGCGCGCGGACTGGTCGCCCAGCCCGAGCAGCCCGGCCAGTGCTCGCTGCTGCGCTTCAGAGGGCTTCGCCATAAACGACCTCGACGTCTCGCTGACTGGAGGCACGTGGGTTGGTCAGGATGCACGGATCGTCCATTGCGTGCTGCGACAGGAATGGAATATCGCTGGTGCGCACACCGTGCAGCCCGAGTGTTTCATGGAAGCCCATGGCGTATTTCAAGGCGATCAGGTGGTCGACCAGACGCGCGCAGATCTGCCGGTGGTTCAGGCCCCGGCAATCGATGCCCATCACCTCGGCAATCACCTTGAAACGCTCTGGCGCCGAGCTGTAGTTGAACGCCACCACATGCTCGACCAGCACCGCGTTGCACAGCCCGTGGGGCAGATCCAGGAAGCCGCCCAGGCTGTGGGACATCGCGTGCACGGCGCCGAGGATGGCATTGGAAAAGGCAAGCCCCGCCTGCATGCTGCCCAGCATGACTTTTTCGCGCAGGCCGATGTCGGTCGGATTGGCGATCATCTGCACCAGGTTGCCGTTGATCAGCCGCATGGCTTCAAGGGCATGGGGGTCGGTCAAGGGGCCGTGGCCGGTGGAGACGAACGCCTCGATCGCATGCACCAGGGCATCGATCCCGGTACAGGCCGACAGAAACGGGTCCATGCTCAGGGTGGTCTGCGGATCGATCAACGACACGTCGGGCACCACCGCCTTGCTGACGATGGAGAACTTCATGCGCTCCTGTTGGTTGGAGATGATCACGAACTGCGACACATCCGCCGAGGTGCCGGCCGTGGTCGGGATCAGGATCAGCGGGGGGCTGGGCACGCGGATCATGTCCACACCCTCGAATTCGAGGATGCTGCGTCCGTGCGCCACCACGATGCCGATGGCCTTGCCGCAGTCCATCGGGCTGCCCCCGCCGACTGCGACGATGACATCGCAATGGTTTTGCCGGTAGATCTCGGCGCCGAGCATCACCTCCTCAACCCGGGGGTTGGGCGACACTGCGCTGTAGAGGCAATAGTCGATGCCCTGGGCTTGCAGGCTGGCCTCGACGTCGGCCACCCACCCGGCAGCGATCACCCCGGGGTCGCTGACCACCAGCACCTTGCGGGCCCCGAAGGTCTTGGCGTAGTTGGCCACGTTATGCCGGCAGCCGGCACCGAAGATGATTTCAGGCGAAACGAATTTGCGTAGCGGGCTGAAACTCTGGCTCATGGGCAAGCCTGATCTTATTGTTCTGGAAGGTGAGTGCCAGCGTAATGCATCCATCCACGAAAGCAACCAGACCTAGGTGGCATCGTCGCTCACTCGACCCAGGCCCTGACCCTGGCGAGCTCGAGAAAGCCCAGCACATCCTCCTCAAGGCCTCGCACGTCCCCATAGCGCTGACGCAAGTGCTCGATCACAACGGCCACGCTGCGCTGCCCGTCCAGCAGTTCCAGCACCCAACCGGCACTGCCGGTCAGTTCGATGACCATGCCCGGGCATTGGAGCACATGCATGCCGGTACTCGGCTCCCAGCGCAAGCGTGCCCGCCGGTGCACTTGCAAGGCCTGCTGACGGCTGATCGGCTCCACGGCTCAACATGTTCCTGGCGGGTAGAAAGACGCCGGCCACCGCGAGGGTGGCCGGCGTGCGGATCAACGGTTAGCGAAGTACATCGTCACTTCAAAGCCAATGCGCAAGTCGGTGAAGGTGGGTTTGGTCCACATGGCGTGTCCTCTTCTTGGGCCGGACGATTCCGGTACAGCCATTAATGCACGGGCAGCCGCGGGGCCAAATGCTACTTTGGAACGAACTCACGGCGCCCATGGACGAGGGTGCCTGAGCCTTAGAAGAAGCCCAGTGGATTGATGTCATAACTCACCAGCAGGTTCTTGGTCTGCTGGTAGTGGTCGAGCATCATCTTGTGGGTTTCGCGGCCCACGCCCGACTTCTTGTAGCCCCCGAACGCAGCGTGCGCCGGGTACAAGTGGTAGCAGTTGGTCCAGACGCGCCCGGCCTTGATGCCGCGGCCCATGCGGTAGGCACGGTTGATATCGCGGGTCCACACGCCAGCGCCCAGGCCGAATTCACTGTCGTTGGCGATGGCCAGCGCCTCGGCTTCGTCCTTGAAGGTGGTCACACCCACCACGGGCCCGAAGATTTCCTCCTGAAACACGCGCATCTTGTTGTCGCCCTTGAGCAGCGTGGGCTGGATGTAATAGCCGCTGGCAAGGTCGCCCTGCAGGCGCTCGGCAGCGCCGCCGGCCAGCAATTGCGCGCCTTCGTCCTGGGCGATCTGCAGGTAGGACAGGATCTTGTCGTACTGCTGCTCGGAGGCTTGCGCGCCGACCATGGTGTCGGTATCGAGCGGGTTGCCACGGCTGATCTTGGCGATCTTCTTCATCACCTCGGCCATGAACGGCTCGTAGATCGATTCCTGGATCAGCGCCCGCGACGGGCAGGTGCACACCTCTCCCTGGTTGAAGAAGGCCAGGACCAGCCCTTCTGCCGCCTTCTCGATGAAGGCGGGCTCGGCCTGCATGATGTCCTCGAAGAACACGTTCGGCGATTTACCGCCCAGCTCTACCGTCGAGGGGATGATGTTGTCCGCAGCGCATTTCATGATGTGCGCGCCCACCGGAGTGGAACCTGTAAAGGCGATCTTGGCAATGCGCTTGCTGGTGGCCAGGGCCTCTCCGGCTTCACGGCCAAAGCCCTGGACGATATTGAGCACGCCAGCGGGCAGCAGGTCGGCGATGAGTTCGGCAAACACGGTAATCGACAGCGGCGTCTGCTCGGCGGGCTTGAGCACCACGCAGTTGCCAGCGGCCAGTGCCGGGGCAAGCTTCCAGGCGGCCATCAGCAAAGGGAAGTTCCAAGGGATGATCTGCCCCACCACACCCAGCGGTTCATGGAAATGGTACGCGACGGTGCCCTCGTTGATCTCGGCGGCGCCGCCCTCCTGGGCTCGGATGCAGCCGGCGAAATAGCGGAAATGATCCGCCGCCAGCGGCACGTCGGCATTGAGCGTTTCACGCACGGCCTTGCCGTTGTCCCAGGTTTCGGTGATCGCCAGCACCTCCAGGTTCTGCTCGATGCGATCGGCGATGCGCAGCAGCATCAGCGCGCGGTCCTGCACCGAGGTTCTGCCCCAGGCATCGGCCGCGGCGTGGGCGGCGTCCAGGGCCTTGTCCACATCCTGGGCGGTGGACCGCGGAAATTCGGCGATCGGCTGGCCGTTGACCGGCGAGCTGTTGGTGAAATATTGCCCCGCCACTGGCGGTACGAACTGGCCGTTGATGAAGTTGCCATAGCGTGGCTTGAAGGACACGACGGCGCCTGGGGTTCCGGGTTGTGCGTAGATCATGCTGAGCCTCTGCGGGTCGATGCCTGCCTGCGACAGGCGATACGACGATGGTAAAAAGCCCCGCTTGCCAGGCGAATGCATCGTTGGCAGCGGGGCGCTCGTCATTTGGTAGTAGGGTTCAGCGCTGCGCGTTTGCGCTGGCGCTCTGCAATTGCTTGGGCAGCTTGAAGGTCCAGAGCATGCCGCCCTGGTTGAAGTCCTTGACCCGCTTGGCCACCTCCCCGCCCCACAGCGGTACAGCCCCGCCCCAGCCGGAGACCACCGACACGTACTGCTCGCCATCCATTTCCCAGGTCACCGGTGAGCCAAGGACACCGGAGCCTGTCTGGAACTCCCACACCTTCTCGCCGGTCTTGGCATCGAAGGCCTGGAGGAACCCCTCGGGGGTGCCGGTGAAGACCAGGTTGCCCTTGGTGGTCAGCACCCCACCCCACAGCGGGGCGTAGTTCTTGTGACGCCAGACTTCCTTGCCGCTGACCGGGTCGATGGCACGCAGTACGCCGATGTAGTCTTCGTTCAGGGGCTTGATGGTGAAGCCTGCGCCCAGAAACGCTGCGCCTTTCTTGTAGGCGATGCCCTCGTTCCAGATGTCCATGCCCCATTCGTTCGAAGGCACGTAGAACAGCCCGGTGTCACGGTTGTAGGCCATGGGCATCCAGTTCTTGGCGCCCAGGAAGGCCGGCGCGACGAACACCGAGCTGCCCTTGGCCTCGCTGCCCGGTGCGCCCGGGCGACTGGCGTCGTTGTAGAGCGGGCGACCGTCCTTGTCCAGGCCCGTGGCCCAGGTGATCTTGTCGACGAAGGGGAAGCCGCGGATGAACGTGCCGTTGGTGCGGTCTAGCACGTAGAAAAAGCCGTTGCGGTCAGCCGTGGCGGCGGCCTTCACCTCCTTGCCCCCGTCCTTGTAGTTGAACGCTATCAGCTCGTTGACGCCGTCGAAGTCCCAGCCGTCGTGGGGCGTGCTTTGGAAGTGCCACTTGATCGTTCCATCGTCCGGGTTCAGTGCCAGGCGCGAGGACGAATACAGGTTGTCGCCGGGACGCAGGTGCGAGTTCCAGGGGGCGGGGTTACCGGTGCCGAACAAGATCAGATTGGTTTCCGGGTCATAGTAGCCGCCCAGCCAGGGAGCCGCGCCGCCGGTCTTCCACAGATCGCCCGGCCAGGTCTTGCCGGCTTCACCGCCCGAGATGCCGTTCTCGATGGCTTTGCCGTCCTTGTAGACATAGCCCATGTGGCCCTCGACCGTGGGCCGCATCCAGAGCAACTCGCCATTCTCCGGATTGTAGGCCTGGATCTTGCCCACCACCCCGAATTCGCCCCCGGCAACGCCGGTGATGAGCTTGCCGTTAACGATCATGGGCGCCGCGCTGATGGAGTAGCCTTCCTTGTGGTCGGCCACTTTTTTGCTCCAGACCACTTTGCCGGTGTCCTTGTTCAGGGCCACCAGTTTGGCATCCAGGGTGCCGAAGAAGACCAGGTTGCCGTACAGCGCAACCCCTCGGTTGATGACATCGCAGCAAGGGCGGATATCGTCGGGCAAGCGGGCATCGTACTGCCACAGCTTCTTGCCGGTGCGTGCGTCGACGGCGAATACCCGTGAGTAGGAACCTGTGAGGTACATGACCCCATCCTTGATCAACGGCTGCGCCTGCTGGCCGCGCTGCTTCTCGCCGCCAAACGAGAATGCCCAAACCGGCCGCAACTCCTTGACGTTGCGGGTGTTGAGCATGTCCAGCGGACTGTAGCGCTGGCCCTGCACACCCAGCCCGTTGGTCACGATCTGCTGGGGGTTCTTGGGGTCTTGCAGGATCTCGGCATCGGTGACGCCGGCGTGGGCTGCGCCGGCAAGCAGCAAGGCGCTGAACACAAGGCTCAAGGCAAACACGGGACGGCATGGAGTACGGGTCATGGCAGCTACCTTTGGCTTTTTGTTATGCCGGGAAATTTTCCCGGTGTGGCGGGAATTCTTGTTCCCGCCCTGGCTGCCAGCAATTGACCGCAATGCGCAAAACCCTAGTTCCTTGGTACAAGGGAACAGGGCCTGGCCGTTATCAGGGCCTCACATCCACCCGTTGCATCACCTGCTTTTCATAGCGTGGGTACAGGTGACTGACACTTCGAATCAGCTCATAGCGCGTCAGGCTGATCGCGGCAAACCGCTCGGGCACAGGGCTGCGGATCATCTCGACCATGTCGGCGCCCTGCTCGGCGCCTTCGCGCATCAGGCCATCCAGCCAACGCAGGTAATCGTGCATCTGGGCAAAGGGCCTGCTATCGCTTGCGACAGGGCCATGGCCCGGTACCAGTTGCTGCCAGGGCAAGGCCTGCAACGTGTCCAGGTCACGTTGCCAGACGTCCAGCCCCGGGCTGTTGGGCGTGGTCAGGGCACGCTCGTAGAACACCAGGTCGCCCGCGAACAGCACGCCGGTCGTTTCATCGAAAATGGCCAGGTCAGCGCCGGTATGCCCTGCCAAGCCCAACAGGCGCAGTCGATGCCCGCCCACTTCACGCCTGCCGGGTTGTACCACCTCGGTCGGCAAGACCACTTCGGTGCCTCGCATCCAGTCACCGACCAGACGGTACATGTTCTCGGCCATGGCATCGCCCTGCTGGCGCAACAGCTCGGTCGTACCGGCCAGCGCAGCGATCGGCACCTCGGCGAATGCCTGGTTGCCCAGCACATGATCCGGGTGGTGATGGGTCAACAGGACTTCGATGACGGGCTTGTCCGTGACCCCGGCGATTGCCTGGCGCATGGCCTCCCCATAGCGCTTGGACGGCCCACTATCGATCACCACCACACCGGCGTCGGTCACGATGAACGCCGTGTTCACGACATTACCGCCGTTGGCCTTCTGGAAATTGTCGGTACTGCCTTCAAGTACCCAGGTGCCCTGGGCGATCTGTCGCGGCGCCAGCCGGTAGTCGAAGTCGGCCAGCGCCGGCAGGCCCACGCCCAGCAGCAAGAGCATCATCCATCGCATCAGGTACCTCCCATGGGCATGAAACCACGCCGGCCACGTTCAAGGCACGGCGGCTTCGAACCGATTGCCGCTGTTGTCCTGAAGCACCAGGCGGATAGGCCCCGGTGCGCGTACATCGAACCCAAGGCTTGGGTTTTCACTGACCGCCGGATAAAGCACCAAGGTCGCGATCTGCTGCCCGTGTTCATCCAGCAACTCAGCTTGGTTGATGAAGAACTCGGGAATCCCGCTGACCAGGCCATTGTCCATGGGGTGAGCGATCTGCAGGCGCAAGCGGCTGCCATCCTGGCGCCGATAGCGCCCCCCGAGCACTTCACCCAAGTGCTCCTCCCATCCAGGCTGGGTGCGCACCACGCTGGGTGCGGTGCACCCCCCACCCGCTGCGTCGACCAGGACCGATCCCACATGCCAAGTGCCGTCGCGGGTCAGCGCCGCTGCGCGTAACGGCGTAGCCTGCTCGACCCGGATGCGCACCGACAACCAGGGCATGACCTGTTCCCCAGGTTCGAAGTCGACGATGCGCGGCAACGGATTGAGCTCGGCCCAGGCCAGAATCCGCACCACGTCAGGCAAGGCCCGAGCATCGATCTCCAGCGGGACCTGGCGAGCATCCTCGGCAAAAGGCGGCGCCAGCACCTTGACCCGATCATCGAAGACGAACGGCGCCTGGTTCAAGATCTGCTTGTGGTAGAACGCCCACATCACCGAAGGGACAGGGTCGGCATTGCTGGCAGGTGTACCGCCCAGCCCATGAGCCGACCCGCTCAGGATGCACACCAGCCCCAATCCCGCTCGCCAGTTCATCGTCCGCTCCTATTGGTACATCTCCGGGACTTCGTAGCGCAGCCCGTAGTGCGCGTAGAGCGCCTGCATGCGCCCCTCGCGGATCATCGTTTCCAGGGTTTCTTCCAGGGCATAGGCCAGCTGCCGGTTGCTTTCGTGCACCGCCATTCCGATGTCCCAAACCTGCTTGCCCAGGCTGGGGTAGGCGTTTTCAGCCACCTGCAGGTGCCGATCGCGGGCCTGGTGCAGTTGCCAATCCACTTCACCGCGCATGGCCATCACCGCATCCACCTCGCCCTTGCCCATGGCCGCGAACGCTCGCTGCACGCTGGGGTAGTGGCGCGCGCTGGCACGCAGTAGCCCGTCGAACACCGATGTCAGGTAGAACGAAGGCACGCTGTCCACCTCGACCCCGACCGGGTGACCCTCTAGCGCCGCGATACTACTGACCGCAGGCAGGCGCCTGCGATCGAACGCCACCTGCCAGCGCTCCTGCTGGTAAGGGCCGAACATCACCACCTGGCCGTTTTCCAGCTCGCCCAATTCGTTGCGCTTCTGGGTATAGGCCTGGTCGTAGGGCACGCGCATCATCACATCGGCCAGCTGCTGGTGACGCAGCGGGCTTGCTCGCCAGATGTAATCGCGCAGGTCGTCGTCGAGCTTCTCGCCAGGCGGTGCCCAGATCAGTTGCAGGCGTACGCCCAACCCGTCGGCCAGCGCCTGCGCCAGCTCCACGTCCACCCCACGGGCCTGGCCATGGTCCTGGAAACTATAGGGGGCAAAGTCCTTGTAGACCGCCACCTTGAGCTCGCCTGCGGCGATGATCGAATCGTAGTTGCGCACCTGCGCCTGCACCGCCGCCCCCCCTAGCAGCAGGCCGGCAATGGCGCAGAACATGGCCGCCCAGTGGCGCACGACGTTCATTCCTCCACGTGCACGCTGTCCAGGTAAGTGCGCACTGCCCAGAGCGCTTCCTGGCTCAGGTAGTCCGCCATCTTGGGCATGTATACGCGGCCATCGCGTACGGCACCGTGACGCACACGTTCGACGAACCACTCATCACCCGCTTCACCGACGTCGAGCATGCGCAGGTCAGGCGCGATGCCGCCGGACTTGGCTTCAAGACCATGACACGCCGCGCAGTTCTGGTTGTACGCCGACGCCCCGATTTCGATCGCCTTGTCGTGCTCGGGCGACTCGCGGTAAGGGTTGACCGCCGCCCAGCCATCGGCATCCAGGCTCACGCCGGCCTCCTTGATCGGGGTCAGCCCCTGGGTCTCCACCGCCTGCGGCACCACGTTGCCATGGGCCCAGGCCGACCCGGTCAACACGGCACCGGCCAACAGGCCGGCAGCCAGCACGACGTTGCGTTTGATTGTCATTGTTATGCCCTCACGGTTGCACGCAAGGCCTCAACCACAGAGGCCGTGCCGCCATCTTAGAAACCGCGGCGCCGGGGCCGTATGCTGCTTTGGTGGTCGGGTGCTCGTTCCTTGGTAGTAGGGCTTGCGACGACGTGCGAAAAGAGGTTGGCGGTGGGAAGTTTTCCCGGCCTCGGCGGGATTTTCTCCCTGTTGCGCAGCGTCCGGACGGACCACGCTGTGCGGGCCAAACTCCACAGGGAATTGCAACCATGACAACAAGATCGCTACCCGCCCCGTCTCCCCTGGCCCTGAGCGTGAAGGCCCTGCTGCTGGCCGCAAGTCTGGCCACCGGGACAGTGGCCACGGCGGCAACCACAAGCCCGGCACCTGCCAGCAAGAACGTGACCTGGGAAGACATCGCCAACGACCACCTCACGACTGGGGACGTCCTGCAATACGGCATGGGCACCAACGCCCAGCGCTGGAGCCCGCTGGCCCAGGTCAACGACAAGAACGTGTTCAAGCTGACCCCGGCCTGGTCTTACTCCTTTGGTGACGAAAAGCAACGTGGCCAGGAGTCTCAGGCTATTGTCAGCGACGGCGTGGTGTACGTCACCGGCTCCTACTCGCGGGTATTCGCCCTCGATGCCAAGACCGGCAAACGCCTGTGGACCTACAATCACCGCCTGCCGGACAACATTCGCCCGTGCTGCGACGTGGTAAACCGTGGCGCTGCCATTTACGGCGACAAGGTCTACTTTGGCACGCTGGACGCCCGGGTCATCGCGCTGAACAAACACACCGGCAAGGTGGTGTGGAACAAGAAATTCGGCGACCACAGCGCCGGCTACACCATGACCGGGGCGCCTGTGCTGGTCAAAGACAAGACCAGCGGCAAGGTGCTGCTGATCCACGGCAGCTCGGGTGACGAATTCGGCGTGGTGGGCCAGCTGTTCGCCCGTGACCCGGAAACCGGCGAGGAAGTGTGGATGCGCCCCTTCGTCGAGGGCCACATGGGCCGCCTCAATGGCAAGGACAGCACCCCTACTGGCAACGTCAAGGCACCGTCCTGGCCGGATGACCCGACCACCGAAACCGGCAAGGTGGAAGCCTGGAGCCACGGCGGCGGCGCACCCTGGCAGAGTGCAAGCTTCGATGCCCAAAGCAATACCATCATCGTTGGTGCCGGCAACCCAGGCCCCTGGAACACCTGGGCACGCACCGCCAAGGACGGCAACCCGCACGATTACGACAGCCTCTATACCTCCGGCCAGGTGGGCGTGGACCCCAGCACTGGCGAGGTCAAATGGTTCTACCAGCACACCCCCAACGACGCCTGGGACTTCTCTGGCAACAACGAGCTGGTGCTGTTCGACTACAAGGACAAGCAAGGCAAGGTGATCAAGGCCACGGGGCATGCCGACCGCAACGGTTTCTTCTACGTGGTCGATCGCAACGACGGCAAGCTGCAGAACGCCTTCCCCTTCGTCGACAACATCACCTGGGCCAGTCACATCGACCTCAAGACCGGCCGTCCCGTGGAAAATCCAGGGCAACGGCCCGCCAAGCCGCTGCCGGGAGAAACCAAGGGCAAGCCGGTGGAAGTGTCGCCACCCTTCCTGGGCGGCAAGAACTGGAACCCCATGGCCTACAGCCAGGACACCGGTCTTTTCTACATCCCGGGCAACCAGTGGAAAGAGGAATACTGGACCGAGGAAGTGAACTACAAGAAAGGCTCCGCTTACCTGGGCATGGGCTTTCGCATCAAGCGCATGTACGACGACCACGTAGGCACCCTGCGCGCCATGGACCCGACCACCGGCAAGCTGGTGTGGGAACACAAGGAGCACCTGCCGCTATGGGCCGGGGTGCTGGCGACCAAGGGCAACCTGGTGTTCACCGGAACCGGTGACGGTTTCTTCAAGGCTTTCGACGCCAAGACCGGCAAAGAGCTTTGGAAATTCCAGACGGGCAGCGGCATCGTTTCCCCGCCCATTACCTGGGAGCAGGACGGGGAGCAATACATCGGTGTCACTGTCGGCTATGGCGGGGCGGTGCCGCTGTGGGGCGGCGACATGGCCGAACTGACCAAGCCAGTGGCCCAGGGCGGTTCTTTCTGGGTGTTCAAGATACCGAGTTGGGACACCACGACTGCTCAACGTTGACCGACAGCGGGGCGCGCTCCGGCTGCGCCCCGCCCTTTTGCGTCTGTCCAGGGAACTCGATCATGACCTTTCTACCACTGGCCTTGTTGCTGGCCATCACTCCCGCGTTGGCGCTGGCCACTGATAGCGATGACGGCGACACGCCGTTGAGCATCAACGGCTGCGTGATCGCCGAAGCCAGCCAATGCCCCGGCGCCAACCTGCGGGGCGCCAAGCTGGCCAATCAGGACCTGCGCAAGATGAACCTGGCCGGCGCCGACCTGCGCGATGCCGACCTGCGCCACGCCCGGCTGGACCTGGCCAATCTCGAAAAAGCCCGGTTGCAGGGCGCCAACCTGACCCGCGCCAGCCTGCAGCAAAGCAACCTGCGCCTGGCCGACCTGAGCAGTGCACGGCTGATGGCCATCCAGGGCTGGGGGCTGTTTGCCCAAGGCGCCCAGTTCACCAACGCCGACCTGAGCGCTGCCTACCTGCAATTCGCCCGGCTCTCGGGCGCCAGGATGCAGCAGGCCAACTTGCAGGCTGCCGACCTGGAAATGGCCTGGCTGAACAAGACCGACTTGCGCGGCGCGCATCTGAACGATGCCAACCTCCAGGAAGCCAAGCTTGGGCAGAGCAACCTCGAACAAGCCAAGCTGGAAGGCGCGCGCCTTCACTACGGCAACTTCCAGGACGCCAACATGCAAGGCTGCAGCGGCTGCCCAGCCACCTGGGAACATTGACTTCGAGCACTCGGCTAACCCGCTACACGTACCAGACCCAGGTCGATGCCCACGTGCACCAGTTCAGCATGGGAGCCGACCTGCAGTTTGCTCTTGAGCATGGTCAGGTGATTGGAGACGGTCTTTGCACTGATACACAGCTGCTCGGCGATCGACCGGGCCGGTATGCCGCGAACCAGCATCACGAAGATTTCCAGCTCCCGCTGGGTCAGGCGTTGCAGCCTGGGATCACAAGCATCATGCGTCGAGCTGCAGGCCAGTTGGGTAGCCAGCCCCTGCTCGATGTACGCGTATCCGGCAAGCACGCGCTGTACGGCCTCGACCAGAACCTGCGGGGCCGAGCTCTTGGTCAGATAGCCGGCCGCGCCGGCGTCCAGCGCCTGGCGTACCAGTGGCAGCTCGTCATGCATGCTGAAGAACAGCACCCGCAACTGCGGCAGGCGCTGGCGCAGGCGTCGGGTGGTTTCCAGCCCACTGATGCCGGGCAGGCCGAAGTCCATGATCACCAGATTCGGTACCTGCTCCTGCACGCGAGCCAGGGCTTCTTCACCGCTGGCAGCCTCACGCACCTGCATCGATGGCAACACGGCGCGCAGCAGGCTGGCGTAGCCTTGGCGAACCACGGCGTGGTCGTCGACCAGCACGATATTCATGACACCTCCAGGGGAATCGTCAGGGCCAGTGCCCACCCGGCACCGGGACGGGTGAGAATGCGCAGTTCACCGCCCAGGCTGCGGGCGCGCTCGGCCATTGAATGCAAACCTACCCCGGGCCGCCCAGGCTGGCTGGCGCCGCAGCCGTCGTCGCGAACCAGAAGGCGCAGCCCGTTGGCGCCCCGTTGCAGGCGTATCCGCACCTGACGGGCGTGGGCATGGCGAGCGACGTTGGTCAGCGCTTCCTGCAACAACCGGTACAGATGCGTGCGTTGGGTAGATGACAGCGCCGGCAACTGGGCCCCGACCCGCAAATGACACTCGATGGCCTGGCTGGCACTCCATTGGCTCACCAACTGGTCGAGGGCTTCGGCCATGGGCAGGTGCTGCAGCGCAACCGGGTACAAGTCCCGTATCAAGGCTCGGAAACCGAACTGCAAGCCTGCACAGTTGCGCTCCAGCGTCTGGGTGGTTTGTCGCACCTGCTCAGGTTGGTGGGCACACAATTGCAACAGACACACCTGGGCGCGGATGCCGGCCACGTACTGGCCCAGGTCGTCGTGCAGCGCCTGAGCCAGCCGCGTGCGTTCCTGCTCCTGGACCGCCAGCAAAGCGCCAGTCAGTTGCTGGTTGTCGGCCTGGGCCTGCTCGATCGCCGCGGCCATCTGGTTAAAGTGCCCGGCCAATTGGCGCGCTTGCGGGCCACCGGTCACTTGCAGACGCACGTCCAACTGCCCTTGCGACACCTGGCGCAATGCACGCAGCAGCGCAGCCAGCAGGCGCAGCCCGCGCTGCACGGCCCAACTGATGGACAGCAGGCTCATGGCCAACGCGACAGCACATACCGCCAGCAGCTGTTGCAGCGAGTCCCAGACTTCATCGACCTCATCGCGTGCGTCCACGCTCAACGCGACGCGGCGGCCATCATCGAGTACCAGCATACGGGTGCTGTCGTAATGCTCGCCTGCCAGCACCGTGCCCAACCAGCCATCGAGCCCGGCCTCGGACGGCACCGCCGTTTTTTCAGGCTCGCCAGGGTTCAGCCAATGCACGCGCACGTGGCGCAGGTGCTCGGTCAGCACAGGTTGCAGGCTCGCCGGGTCGTGGCTGGCGGCTTGGGCCATGTACGCCATCACCGCTTCGGCCGACTGCAACTCCCGCTTCACATCGGCTGATGCCTGGTGCAGCACGACCCCCGCGCAGGCCAGGGTCAACACCGCGAAACAGCCAGCGACCCACAGGTTGATACGCCAGAGGGCAGACAGATTGACAGCATGCATGACCGGGCTCCAGGGCAACTGCTGCCATCCTAGGGCGCCACGCCAGCGCACCCGCTACTACCTTGGTAGCGGCTGGGCGCTACTTTCTGCATATTCCCCGGCCCCGGCAGGCTTTCTATGCTGGCGCCATCTGCCGTGGAGTGCGATATGCGCCAGCCTGCCCACCTTGTCCTGACTTGCCTGCTGACCTTGCTTGCGC
Source organism: Pseudomonas sp. UBA5568 (assembly GCF_002425525.1). Lineage (NCBI taxonomy): Bacteria > Pseudomonadati > Pseudomonadota > Gammaproteobacteria > Pseudomonadales > Pseudomonadaceae > Pseudomonas > Pseudomonas sp. UBA5568. The sequence goes on from NZ_DIMK01000052.1 coordinate 25,293, forward strand.
CGACGGCCTGGGCTCAGAACGAAAGGGCCGACACACAGGCCGTGAGCCCCTTGCAGATCCGTATCGGCTACCTGAGCTATCGCCCTGACAGCGGCCCGCTGTTGTCCACTATCTGGCCTGAACCGAACGATGCCGGCCTGCAAGGGGCACAGTTAGCCGTTGCCGACAGCAATACCACCGGGCGGTTTCTCAAGCAGCAGTTCGCGCTGGTCAGCGCACGTGCCGACTCCGCCGAGCAACTGCTGCATGCCGCCCAGGCCCAGCATGGGGACGGCGTGCGGTTGTTCGTCATCAACGCGCCGGTCGCCAGCCTGCGGGCCTTGTCTGCGGCCCTGCCCGACAGCCTGCTGTTCAATGCCGGCAGCCCGGATGACGCCATACGCAGCGTGCAGTGCCTGGGCAATGTGCTGCACGCCCTGCCTGGGCGGGCGATGCTGGCCGATGCGCTGGTGCAGTTTCTGGTGCTGCGCAAATGGCAGCGCGGGTTGCTGATCGTCGGGCAGACCCCGGACGATGAAGCCTACGCCGCCGCGCTGCGCCGCGCGGCCAAGCGCTTTGGCCTGCAACTGGTGGCCGAGAAGCGCTGGACGTTCGACAACGACCAGCGCCGCAGCGCCCAGGCCGACATGCCGCTGTTCACTCAGGCGCGCGAATACGACGTGGTACTGGTGGCTGATGAACGGGGCGACTTCGGCGAATACGTGCCCTACCAGACCTGGTTGCCACGCCCGGTCGCCGGCACTCAGGGCCTGACGCCCACCGGCTGGCACAAGACCGTAGAAACGTTTGGCGCCGCGCAATTGCAAAAACGCTTCGAAGCGCAGGCCGGCCGTTGGATGAACGACCGCGATTTCGCAGCGTGGATGGCCGTGCGCAGCATCGCCACGGCCGTCAGCAAGCTGCGCGAGGCCAAGCCCAGGGCCTTGCAGCAACTGCTTGTGAGCGAACAACTGCCACTCGACGGTTTCAAGGGGCGCAAGCTCAGCTACAGGCCCTGGAATGGCGAGCTGCGCCAACCCATCCCCCTGGTGCAGCCCAGAGCCCTGGTCAGCACCTCACCGCAGGAAGGCTTCCTGCACCCTTCCAACGAGATGGACAGCCTGGGATTCGACAAGGCCGATGTGACCTGCACTTACCCCTGACACGCCCACACAATAACAAGGAACCTGTCATGCGCCGCCGCCCCTCATCACGCTGCCTGCTGTGCGCCCGTCTTCTGCCGGTCGTGCTGGCCCTGGCCGGCGAGCCTGCTCTGGCCGCCACCGCCTGGGTGTCCAACGAGAAGGACAACACCCTGAGCCTGATCGACCTGCAGACCTTGACGGTGACCGACACCCTGCCCGTCGGCCAACGCCCGCGCGGCCTGCTGCTGTCGCACGACAACAAGCTGCTGTACATCTGCGCCAGCGATTCGGATCGGGTGCAGGTGATGGACGTGGCCAGCCGCACCCTCGTCAAGGAACTCCCGTCAGGCAAAGACCCCGAGCAATTCGCCCTGCATCCCAACGACCGTTGGTTGTACGTGTCAAACGAAGACGATGCCCTGGTCACGGTCATCGACACCGTTAGCGACACGGTGCTGGCCCAGGTGGATGTGGGCATCGAACCTGAGGGCATGGCCGTGAGCCCGGATGGAAAATGGGCGGTCAACACCAGCGAAACCACCAACATGCTGCACTGGATCGACACCCAGACCCAGACCTTGGCCGACAGCACCCCGGTGGACCAGCGCCCCCGTTTCGTGGAATTCAGCCAGGATGGCAAGCACCTGTGGGCGTCGGCAGAAATCGGCGGCACGGTCACCATCCTGGACGTGGCTTCGCGCCAGGTGCTCAAGACCCTGAACTTCGCCATCAAGGGCGTGCACCCTGACAAAGTCCAGCCAGTGGGCATCAAGCTCAGCGCCGATGGCAAGTACGCGTTCGTGGCACTGGGCCCGGCCAATCATGTGGCGGTGGTCGATGCCAGGACATTCGAAGTGCTGGACTACCTGCTGGTGGGGCGTCGCGTCTGGCAGCTGGCCTTCACCCCTGACCAGCAGCAACTGCTGGCCACCAATGGCGTGAGCGGCGACGTGTCGGTGATCGACGTGGCCAGCCTCAAGGTGCTCAAATCGATCAAGGTCGGCCGCTATCCATGGGGTGTGGTGGTCACGCCATGAACGCGCTGCGCATTGAGGGGGTCAGTTTCGCCTATGGTCAGCGCGCGGCACTCAGGGACGTGACCTTCAGCCTGACGCCCGGCCACTTCACCGCCTTGCTGGGGCCCAACGGCGCCGGCAAGTCGACCTTGATTGCCTTGATGACCTGCCTGTATGACGTGCAGCACGGCGATATCCAGGTCTTGGGTTATTCGCTGCGCCGTCAGCCTCGGGCAGCGCTAGGGCAGCTGGGCGTCGTGTTTCAGCAGAGCACGCTGGACCTGGACCTTAGCGTGGAACAGAACCTGCGCTATCACGCAGCGCTGCATGGGATGCCCCGGCGGGAGGCCCAGCGCCGCGTGGACGCCGAACTGGCCCGCCAAGGGCTGGGAGAGCGGCGCCGTGACCCCGTGCGCGAACTCAATGTTGGGCACAGGCGCCGCGTCGAAATCGCCCGGGCACTGCTGCACGGGCCCCGCCTGTTGCTACTCGACGAAGCCAGCGTTGGCCTGGATCCGCCCAGCCGGCAAGCACTCAACCAGCACGTGCGTAGCTTGTGCCACAGCGATCGGCGCTTGAGCGTGCTGTGGACCACTCACCTGCTCGATGAAGTGCAGGCGACCGATGACCTGGTCATCCTGCACCAGGGTCGGGTGGTGGTAAGTGGGACTGCCGAGGCCATGATGCAGCCCCACGGCGGCGATCTGGGCCGTACGTTCGCCTATCACACGTGTAACACGGCTGGAGCGCTCGCCTGATGAACGCCTACTGGTATTGCTTTAGCGGCATCCTCATGCGTGAAGCCCTGCGGTTCGTGCGCCAACGCACGCGTCTGATCAGCGCACTGGTGCGCCCCTTGTTGTGGCTGGTGGTGTTCGCTGCCGGGTTTCGTGCTGCACTGGGCATCGCCATCATCGAGCCATACGACAGCTACATTCCCTACGAGGTCTACATCGTGCCGGGCCTGGCCTGCATGATCCTGCTGTTCAATGGCATGCAAGGTTCGCTATCGATGGTCTACGACCGGGAGATGGGCAGCATGCGGGTGCTGCTGACCAGCCCGCTGCCCAGGGCCTTTCTGTTGTGCAGCAAGCTTTTGGCGACGTCGCTTATCTCTGTGCTACAGGTGTACATCTTCATCGCCATCGCTTGGCTTTACGGCATTCAGCCCCCGGTCGGCGGCCTGGGGCTGGCCCTGCCCGCGGTACTGCTCGTGGGGTTCATGCTCAGCGCACTGGGGCTGTTGCTGTCCAATGCCATCCGCCAACTGGAGAATTTTGCCGGGGTGATGAATTTCGTGATCTTCCCCTTGTTCTTTCTGTCGTCGGCGCTCTATCCGCTTTGGAAAATGCAGGAGGCCAGCCAGTGGCTTTACTGGCTGTGTGCGGTCAACCCGTTCACCCACGCCGTCGAGCTGGTGCGCTTTGCGCTCTACGAGCGGCTGAGCCTGCTGGCGCTGGCGGTATGCCTGACGCTGAGCATGCTGTTCACGCTGCTGGCTATCGTCACCTTCAACCCGCAGCACGCCGCCCTGCGCAAACCACGGTGAGGTGCCCCGGTGGACTGTGCGCTGCAGGGGAGGCTCGCCTCTACTACTTTGGTACTGCCCAGGGTGTCTATGGTCGCATTCACAAAGCCGTGGCACTGGCATGTAATGCGCCTATAACAAGAAGGAACAGACCATGCCACGTGCCCTCCAAAGGCTGCCCCTGTGCTTGCTGGCCGCCGCCTCGCTGAGCCTTTTGCTGGGCCATGCCCAGGCCGCCGCCCCACCGACGTTCACGCCAGATGGCTACCGCGCCACGCTGTACCGCAGCCCGACCCCGCCGCAGGTCGAAGGTGGCAAGGTGATAGACACTGCCGCGCTGCAATCGATGATGCGGGGGCATCCGGCCCCTGTCCTGATCGACGTCTACCGCCGCCAGTGGCTGCATGAACGCTTCATCGAAGACGAGCCCCACGCCAACCTGCCTGGCAGCCTGTGGCTGCCCAACACCGGCGACGGCGTGCTCAGCCCTGCCTGGCAAGGTTACTTCGAGCATCACCTGCGTCAGGCCACAGGGGGGCAGCCTCATTACCCTGTCGTCTTCTATTGCCGGTCCGATTGCTGGTTGAGCTGGAACGCGGTAAAACGCGCAGCACAACTGGGCTACACCAACCTCTACTGGTACCGCGACGGGCTAGACGCCTGGCAGCAGGCCGACCTGCCCGTGCAGACGGCCCAGCCAGCAGCGTTTCCCTGACAGCTTGCTTGCCCCTGCGCGCTTAATTATTCAAACAAGAACAAGGTGAAAAGGCCATGTACAAAATCTTGATTGCCGACGATCACCCGCTGTTTCGCGAAGCGATCCACAACGTCATCAGTGACGGGTTTCAGGGCAGTGAAATCATGGAAACCGCCGACCTGGACAGTGCGCTGACGCTGACCCAGGACCATGACGACCTCGACCTGATCCTGCTCGACCTGAACATGCCGGGCATGCATGGCCTGAACGGGCTGATCACCTTGCGCAACGAGGCACCTACCACCCCGGTGGTGATCGTCTCGGCCGAGCAAGAGAAGCAGGTGGTGCTGCAAGCCATCACCTACGGTGCGGTGGGCTTCATCACCAAGTCCTCGCCGCGCGCGCAGATGATCGAGGCGATCGAGCAGATCCTCAACGGCAACGTGTACCTGCCGCCGGATATCATCCGCGCGCAGAAAAGCAGCAGCCGCCGCCTGAGCGATGCCCCAAGCTTCCCGCCGGAAATGCTCCAGGCCCTGACGCGCAAGCAGTTGCTGGTGCTCGAACGCATGACCAAGGGCGAATCGAACAAACAGATCGCCTATGCCTTGGACATCGCCGAAACCACCGTCAAGGCCCACGTCTCGGCCATCCTGCGCAAGCTGAACGTGCACAACCGGGTGCAGGCCATCCTCAGCGCCGGCGACATCGACTTCGCTGACTATCTACGGCGCTGACCCCCAAGGGGCCCGGGAGGCCAGCAAGTGGCTCATGGCGGTCTTGAGTTTCATGGGCCGTACGGGCTTGTGCATCAGCGTATGGCCTCGCTCACGGATCTGTTGCTTGAGTTCATTGCTGTAGTTGGCGGTGATCATCAGCGCAGGCAGCGGCCGGGCACGGCGGGCATTGATACGTGCCACGGCGTCGACGCCAGTGCAGTCGTCATCGAGGTGATAGTCGGCAATCAGCAGGTCGGCATCGGCGTGGTAGTTCTCCACCTGACGGGCCAGGTCCTGCTCCGACAGTGCCGTGATCACGCAACAGCCCCAGCCTTCGAGCAGTGTGCGCATGCCGGCACAGATGGCAGCGTCGTTGTCCAGCACCCACACCCGGGCCCCACGCAGGCACTCGAGCATCGGCTGGCATACGGCATGCTCGGGCCGTGCAATCGGGACGGCGGTGCTCAGCGGCACTTCCACGGCGAATACTGACCCCTTGCCGGGCCAGGAGCGCACGGCAATACGGTGACCGAGGATGCCGGCAATCTTCTCGACGATGGCAAGCCCCAGGCCCAGGCCGCGATCCTGATCCGGCCGCTGCACGGCGCCACGCTTGAATTCCTGGAACATTTCCTCAAGATGCTCCTCGGCAATGCCGATACCGGTGTCCCACACCTCGATGCGCACGCAACCTGCCTGGCGGCGACAGCCCAGCGCCACGCGCCCGCTGGGGGTATAGCGGATGGCGTTGCTGAGCAAGTTGCGCAGGATCCGCGCCAGCAGCTGAATATCGCTGCGCACCACGACCGAGCAGCTTACGAAGTGCAGGGCCAGCCCCTCGCTGCGGGCGACGTGGGCATACTCTGCCGCCAGGTTGTCCATCAGTTCCGCCAGGGCGAAGGGTGCCACGTCGGCTGTGATGACGCCGGCATCGAGCTTGGAGATGTCCACCAGCGTTCCCAGCAGGTTCTCGACGTCTTCCAGGGAGTTGCTGACATTACGCACCAGCTGTGCACTGGCCAGCGGATCGCGGCGCTCGAGCAAGGCGCTGGTGAACAAGCGCGCCGCGTTCAGTGGCTGCAGCAGGTCATGGCTGACCGCGGCAAGGAACTTGGTCTTGGACAGGTTGGCCTGGTCAGCCTCGTGCTTGGCCTCGCGCAAACGCGCCTCGGCACGTCGCCGTTCTTCGATCTCCCGTAACAACTGTTCGTTGAGGCTGGTCAACTCGGCCGTACGCTCACGGACCCGCAGCTCCAGGTGCTGATAAGCCTGGTGCAGCGCCTGGGCGGTGTTGCGCCGTTCGGTGATGTCACGGATCAACACGAAGATACCGACCACCTCGCCAGAGGCCAGCCGATTGGGCACATAGGAGCGCAGCATGTGGCGCTCCTGGCCGTTGATGTTGGTTTCCGGAAATTCGAACGTGACGCTCTCCCCTGCCAGCGCCCGCGCCACATAGGCTTCAAGGCGCTGATAATGCTGCTCGCTATGGGCCTGGCGCAGGCTCTGGCCCAGCATCAGCCCACTGGGCCAGCAATACCATTGCTCATAGACCTTGTTGGTGAACTCATACACCAGGTCGGCGTTGAGGTAGGCGATCAGTGCCGGCACATGGTCAGTGATCAGCCGGATCCAGCGCTCGCTTTCGCTGAGGGCCTCGGCATGCAGGTAGCGTTCGGTGATATCGGTAAACGTGTTGACGAATCCGCCAGTGGGCAGTGGATGCGTGCGGATCTCCAGCATGCGCCCGTCGAACAGGCGTTGCTCGCACTCGTGCACGATACGCCCGTTGTCGTCGCGGCTTTCGGGCGTGAGCAAACGCAGCTCGCTGTCGGCAATCACGTCGGCGAAGGGACGGTGCGCAGCGACCGGGGCCAGCCCGCTCAGCTCCAGGAACCGGCGGTTCCACAACTCCAGGACACCGTCCGCGTTGACCATGGCCACGCCTTGGGACAGGTTGTCCACCGCCCGCTGCAACAGGTGCGATTTCTGCGCCACCGCCTGTTCCCTGCGCAGGGTTTCGCTGAGTTTGACCTCGGTGATGTCGGTGAACAGGATCACCCGGCCACCCTCGCAGGTGGGGCGCTCGTTGACCTGCAGCCAGCGGCCATTGTGCTGTCGGTACAACAGATGTTCGTCGGCAGGGCCGCGCGGATCCTCGCTGAACAGGCCGCTGCTGGTCATCAGCCTGCGCACGTCGACCAGGCGCATGCCGGGAATGATGCGCACGCGGCGGTTCTCCCAGAAAGCCTTGAAGCGGCTGTTGCACAGCACCATGCGCAGGTTTCGGTCGAACAGGATGAACGCGTCGGAAATGCTTTCGATGGCATCGATCAGGTGCTGGTGCGCGGTTTCAGCGCGCAGACGTGCTTCGCTGAGCAGTTGGTTGCCCGCCTTGAGTTCGGCCATGGCCTGGTTCAACGCATCAGTGCGCTCGCGCACCTGCTCGGCCAGCACCACCGAATGCTGGAAGGCCGCATAGGGATCGCTGCCGCGCGTGACACCCGACTCGATGCGCTCGATCAGCGCGGCGTTGATCCGTTGCAGCTTGCGGTTTTCATAGCGAAGCTGCGCCAGTTCGGCCTGCACGTCATTGCCCGGGGCGGGTTCGGTTGCGGGCAATGGCAACCCCGGTGAAGGTCTGGTTGATGTGCATACCATTGAACTGTTCTCCATAGGTGTTGAAGCCCATCACCCGCTGCTCGCGCAGAAAATCACCCACCGCCGCCAGGCCTTGCTGGGTCTCCAGCTCCAAGCGGCGCAAAAAACAGTCGCAGCCGATGGTGAGCATCAGCGGACCCAGGCGTTGCTGCAGGCCATCGAACAGCTGCTGCAGGTTCGGCAGCAACGGGCCGGGTGTCATGGGCGTGAGCACAATGCCGTTCTCTACCGCACAGTAGAAGCTCAGGCTCAGATCGGCATGCACCTGCTGGATGGCCCGCACGTAGTACCGGTTGTGCATGCGCACGGCCAGCGGGTGTGCGGCAAACAGCCTGTGGTCCAGGGCGCTGACGGGCACCCCGATATGGCGTGCATATTCTTCGGCAGCAGGCTCGGCATTGAGCTCATACACCCGTCGCTGGGCGCTGTCGGCGCCGGTGACCACCAGTTTTTCCTGCCGTGGCTCAAGGTGGTGGGTGGTGAACACTTCGAAGTCCAGCCAGGTATTGACCAGCACCACCACGGCAGCACCGTGGTGAAACGCCCCGCCATAGAAGACGTGGGTCCGTGTCAGGTAGTTGTCGTCCCCGGCCGAGCCGCCAAAATGCGGGATATCGCCCAACGCTGCGCTCAGGGCCGCCAGCACCGTCTCTTCACGGCTGGACAAGCCATCGAGCAAGGTCAAGGCGAAGCTGTGCCCTTTGATCTGGGCCAAGGCGTTGCCGCGACAGCTGCCGACCAACCGCTCGACCATCTGCTGGGCGTCGATCAGGCTGAAACGCTCCATTTCGTCGATCAGTTCGGTGGCGATGGAAAAATGCCGGTGATCAAAACCTACGGCCGTCACGCAACTGCGCCCATAACCCAGCGGCGTGATTTCCCCCGCACTGGTGCACCCGACCAGCGGGATGCCGCCAAAGCCTTGTTCAAGGGCCTGGCCCAAGGCCTGCAGGTCGTACTCGGCGGTGCAGAAGAACAGCACGAAGCCCAAGTGCGGATGCAGCAGTTGCCGCGCCAGTTCCTGAGCCGCCACGCGTGCATCGCTGGCCTGGGACATGGCGCTGACCACGCCCTCGTTATGTGCCTGCTGCATCGGGGTCTCCGGCAAGGGCTGGCTGAGCGGTGAGTGTACGAAGCATGGGCCAGGGTTCGAATGCTACTTGCGTAGCAGGTGCACGCGTCGATGGGCGTAGTGGTGAGCTACTGACGCACGCTATTGCTGGAGGAGGCGAATGCCCTGGGTGGCCCAGAACGTCCGGTAGCAGCACTGCCCGAGCCTCCATGCACTGGCGAAACGATCCCCGCACCATCGCAAGATCATCCAGGCAGTCGTCAGAGCGCCTCTCGCACGCTCAGCTACCGCCCTTTCACTGTCCGTCGTCGCGTGACGGAAATTTGGGCGTTTCCTGCTTGGATCCTCCCCGTTTTGCCTTAGCTGCCGCAGGGCTTCTTCCTCGTTTCGGTTCAGCCTGTGCGGGTGTATCGGTCAACGACACCGGGTTAATTCCCCCCCGGGGATTGAGCACAATACCCATCCGCAGCCCAAAAAGACGCAGCACAGCCTCCAGGGTGCCGAGTTTGGGGTTGGATTTCCCACTTTCGAGTTCATACAAGCTTTTCGTGGACATCTTGCACATCGTTGCAAAGGTCTCTTGATCCAGACCGGTGACTTCGAGCCGCAAGCGGCGGATGGATGCGCCGATCGAATCAAGCCCCAAGGCGTTGCGCTGGGCGATCTCCTCCACAAGCTGAGCACGCTGTTCGGGCTGTAATTTTTTCATCTCAACCCCCACTGTGCGAGTCGCTTGTCCAGGTCATTGACCGGCAAAGAGGCTGCATTGCGTACCGACTCGGGGACACCCGTCAGCAGATCGGGCAACGCCCTGAAGCCATCAGCCGCATTCATCAACCGTTGCAGCAGCACATCGGGATCGGTGTAACCGGCCAGTTCAGCGCAATTGTCCCTCCAGTTGGAGGAACCCTTGCGCTCGGCCACCCACTTCGTCGTCCGTGTGACGCCCTCTTCGTCAAGGATCATTGGCGCAAGGTCATAGATCGGGGCCAAACGAAACTTTCCATTTTCACGGATGATGGAGATGTTTCGTCCGTGGTTATCGGTATTGCCCAGAATGCGATTGAGCAGATCGCGCCGTACGTACTCGAACACCAAGTCCTCTATCTCATCCTGCTGGCCGTTGTGGGTCCACAGCTCCACCAATCGGTGAACGACTTCAGCATGGGTCATCACCTGCCCATAACCGGTAATGCCGCAGATTGAATACACCGACTCCAGTGGCACCCGCTCCACTACGCCATTCACGACTCGGCGATCAAAGCGCGGCATCCACAGGCTGGGCTTGACTGCCTCCTCGAGCATCAAGCCCTCAGTGGGAACCGTATCAAGTCCCAGGGCCGCCACCGCGTTGTAGTAATGGAACTCGGTGCGCAGGATATCGTTATCGCGCTCACTCCCTTTATTGCGCGCGAACTTGATCAGCCAGTGTTGACGCGCTTGGTTATCGGCAAGCATTGCATCAGCGTATAGCGCACCGTCGTGGGCTTGGGTCATAAGCAGTTTGGGGGCTTGCCCGTTGGCACCGGTAGCGCCACCCAACGCCGCACCGGTTTCAAAGGCGTACTCCAGAAACTCATTCGTCCTGTTCACGACTTCAAGGCGCGCGAATGCCTCTTGTCGACCCGGCTGCAGATCCTCTACCGACTCCTTGATCCGCAAATGCCCGACGGGGGCCGGTGTGAAACGCTTCAAAAGGTACAGCCCCATTTCCATACCTTCGGGTTTGGATCGCGCGTAACGCGATTCAAGGGACTCTTTGGCAGCGCCAGAAGGAATGAGGTCGTATAGAAATGCCGGATAGCCTTTCCCGCGGTGGTGATCCCAATTCAAGGGCAGGCCAACGCTCAGCGCCCGTTCGCAACGATCTTCCATGCAATCAAAGTTTGCGATGATGTAGTCGTCGTCATAGGCCACCAGGCACGCACCCTCAGCAACACGCTCAGGGTTCTCAAACGTAAGCGTGGCCGCGTCGGCCCATGTGCCCTCAAAAAAAGCTTGAATGACGAGCTTGAGCGGCATGTCAATCTCCTAATCAGTACTGCAATGCTGATTAGAATAGTCCCCGGGTCAATAACCGGCAATAAAATGCTGACTAACAGCCTGAACTTTGAAAAACCGGCACTAAACTGCTGGTTTTAATTGCTTGCCGCATGCATTGGGTGCTGTCCTGACGGCTGGGAAGCGTCCGGCGGGCAAGTGAGCGTCAACAGCGTTGTGCGTGCATGCATCATTCGGGCTGCAGCGCTGCACCGCCATCAGGCGCCTGACCCTGAAGGTCTGGAATACCACGCAAGCCCCGTTGAACACTGCGCCTGCGCCACATCGTTACCACGTCAGCACCGCACCCACGGCAAACGTATCGGTGTCTTCGTTCTGCTCGCGAGTCTCATGGCCCTCAATGGAAAACTGGTTGTACTCGGCCACCAGCTTGAGGTTGTCGTTGATGTCATGGAACAGCGCCACCCCGCGGGTTTGATAATCGGCACCGCTGCCTACCGCGCCGTTGCCGTCGTCCTTGGTCTTGCCGTAGGAAAGCGCAACCCGGTTCTTGCCGACCTTGTAAGAGGCTTGCAGCAGGTAGCCGTCGCTGTCCACGTTGCGCAACACCGGTTCGCCGGCATTGTTGGTGAAGAACGGGTTGATGCCCTTGGCCTGGAAGCCGGACCCGGTCAGGGACAGCCCGCCCAGCTTGGCCTGCACGCCATAGCCAAGCCCTTTTGAGGTGACAGACCGCACCGCGTCGTCAGTGTTGTCGGAGGTCTGGTAGCTGCCGTTTAGCCAGCTGTAGATGTGTGCGCCTGCCAGGTCGAACTGGTACGTGATCTCGGACTCGGTGCGGGGGTTCTTCTGGTAGGCCTTGCCCGTGGGGCTGCTGTCATTGGTGTCGACCGGGTCCATGATCCCCACGGCGATACGCAGGCCCTCCATGACCGGGGTACGGTAGGTGATTTGCGAGGTCGGGAACGGGTACGGGTAGCCGCTGCCGATGTTGCCGAACGATACCCCACCGCCATCGACAAGACCCAGCGTGTCACTGACCTGGCCGTAACCGGCGAGCAACTCGTCGAGCAGGATGTTCGAGCGGGCGAACAGCCCGAAGTCCTTGCCGATGAGCACCTCGCCCCATTCAGGGTTGGCCACAGTACCGTAGAACTGCCGGACATCGATGGCCGTGTCGGTACCCGTGCTTTCGCTGTCGTTGATGGTGACCCAGAACGAGGCACGGGCACCGAGCTTCAGGTCATTGACCTGCTTGCCCATGTTGAACCCCAGGTAATTGGGCAGAAAGCCCATCTTCACCCGAGACTGGCGGCGGTCGAACTGCTCACCTTCACGGTCGACCTTGCTGTTGACGTAGAACGCGTTGATATAGCCGTCGGTGGAAAAGGTGGTCTGGTTCTGGTCGTACAACATGATCTCGGCTTGCGCCAGGGAACTCAGGCTGACAGCCGCAAGGCTGGCGATGGCAACTGCCAGGTAACGAGGCCGCAGAGACTTGTTTTTATTGTTGTGCATGGCGCGCTCCAAACGGGGGACAGAGGGTCGGAGGCGATTATCGAAAGGTGGGTAGCGGTCAGAAACGCTGCTTTGGCGCAGCATCGAGCCTGCTTGCGAAGGGCGTGCAAGGCCCGGTGGTTTGGGACCACTACGGGCTAGGCCGGGTCGTGCGACCTAGGGCTTACGCATCAATGATGGACACCGAAGATCGGCACGAAAGTGGCCGAGCGTATGAACGGGACAGCTGACCAGACAGGGCCTGCCTGGCCTCTGGCGGGTCAGGAAGCGAGCATCGATCCCCGCTGCGCACGTGCTGTGGTAAAGCGATGAGGTTGCTGCCAGGCCAGCGTGGCCTGAACATCGGTAGCCGCCTGCTTGACCTTCTGCGTCCATTGGTCGTCTTTGGGGCAGACCACTACCACGCGAAAACCATGCTCGAGCCCCTCGAGCCGTACACCTTCGGAGTCGTCCACATGCAGGTCGATGTCAAACGCCGAGGGCAGCTTGGAGGGCGAGTTGACCAGCCCCCGCTGGCCCAGCATGTGCTGGTGGCGGTCGCTGTTGACCACGCCATCGACGCGGATACCGTACAGCAGCAACCATCGGCGGATGTAGGCCGGCGTGCGTCCGGACGATGTGTAGATCCACACGCTGCAACCCTGGCGGCGCAGGTCGCTGATCAATTCGCGGGTACCGCTGCGCAGTGGCTCGCCCAACCAGCGGTGGACGAAGCTCGGCAGCCGGTCCGGCTCGGCTTCGGCGTGCTCGGGCAGGCAGGCCAAGGTATCGTCGATGTCGAACGAGATGCGCACTCGCGCTTGACGTACAGTGCTTTCGAGCACCGCTCGGCAGCGCTGCCAGGCTAATCCGCGACTCATCGAAGGCTCCTCTCGCGCAGGGGGGTTGGCAGGAAAAACGTCTCGGGCGCCGGGGCATGGGCTTCCAGGAAGGCGGCGTACTTTTTCTTGATCTTGGGCAGCTCGTACAGCGCCTTGACGCCGTGCTTGGCCGAGTTGCGGATGACTGACGAGGGATTGAAGTAGCCTTCGGCGTTCTCGAGCGACAGCACGAATGGCGGCAAGCCTGCGCGCATCAGCAGATAACTGACGATCAGCGAGCCGGTACGGTTGTTGCCTTCGATGAACAGCTGTGGCTTGCTGAGGATGCGCACGTACACGCCAGCTGCGCGCTTCCATATCGAATCGCTGCCATAACCGCAGTACCAGTTGTACAAGTCCTTGATGCCGCCTTCGACGTTGTTGAAAAAATGGGTTTCGGTAGCCGCCAGGTGCGCAGCGAACTCCTGGCGGCGGGCGGCGTCGGTGCCACAGAGCACCGTGGCGTTGATTTCCAGCATCAGGTTCACCTGCTGCAGGTGAAACAGGTCGATACCGCGCGCCACGTAGTGATCGACCAACGCGTAGCCCTCCAGCACGTTGCACAGCACCTCGTCGGTGAACGGGTCGCGAGGTTCGGTGAAGTGGCGGCTGAGCTCGGCGAAATGCGCCTGCACTTGGCGCAGGGCGTGCTCGACGGCGTTGAGATCCAGGCGGGGCGTCGCTGGCATCGGTTATCCCTGATTGCGGTATTGGGGTAAAGACCACCGCGGGCCTTGGCCGTCCTGGCACTGGCGCGCGGGCGTTCTCAAGCGAGGCTCAGCTGAACTTGCCACTGATGTAGTCGGCAGTCAGCTGTTCACGAGGGTCTTGGAATATCTGGGTGGTGGGCCCCATCTCTACCAGGTAGCCCGTGCGCGTGCCTTGGGAAATGTCGACCGAAAAGAACGCCGTGGTGTCAGCCACGCGAATGGCCTGCTGCATGTTGTGGGTCACCAGCGCAATGGTGTAGTCCTTTTTCAACTCCACCATCAGCTCCTCCACCCGCCGGGTCGCAATCGGGTCCAGCGCCGAACAGGGTTCATCGAGCAACAGCACCTCGGGTTCGGTGGCGATGGCCCGGGCAATACACAAGCGCTGCTGCTGGCCACCGGACAGGGACAGGCCACTGACCTTGAGCTTGTCTTTCACTTCATCCCACAACGCAGCGCCTTGCAAGGCATGCTTGACCCGGTCACCGATATCGCCCTTGTAGCGGTTCAGCCGAAGGCCGAAGGCCACGTTGTCGAAAATGCTCATCGAGAACGGGTTGGGCTGCTGGAACACCATGCCGATGTAGCGGCGCACCACGACTGGATCGACCCCCTTGCCGTAGACGTCCTGCCCCAGAAAGTGCACATGCCCTTCGAAGCGAAAGCCCTTGACCAGGTCGTTCATGCGGTTGAGGCTGCGCAGCACGGTGCTTTTGCCACAACCGGACGGGCCGATGAAACCGGTGATCTCGTTCTTGCGGATCGGCACGTGGCTGTCGCGCACGGCCATGAAGTTGCCGTAGAAGATCTTGTCCAGCTTGCAATCCATGACGATGGGGGTTTCGCTGGCCAGGGGAGCGACTCTTTGGGCGGTGGATACGTTCACGTCGAATGCTCCCTTATCAGTACTTGGGCTTGCCGAATACACGGCTCAGGATGTTGATGACCAGCACGATCATTACCAGAACCAGCGACGCCGCCCAGGCGAGCTCCAACTGGTTGTCGAACGGCATGCCGGAGAAGTTGTAGATCAGCACCGCCAGCGAAGCGGTGGGGTTCATCACCGCCAGGCTGCCATCGTGGTAGATCCAGTAGTTGCTGAACAACGCGGTGAACAGCAGCGGCGCCGTTTCACCCGCCGCCCGGGCCACGGCCAGCATGACGCCGGTCAGGATGGCGGGCAGGCCGGTGGGCAGCACGATCTTCCAGATCACCTGGGCCTGGGTGCAGCCCATGCCGTAGGCGGCGTCCTTCATGATCTTGGGCACCATCTTCATGGCTTCCTCGGCGGTCAGGACCACGATTGGTAGCATCAAAACGGCCAGCGCCACGCCGCCCGCCGGCGCCGAGTAGGTCCCAGTGGTCATCACCACCAGCGCATAGGCAAACACGCCAGCCAGGATGGACGGCAAGCCGGTCAGCATCCTGGCGGCGAAGCGTGCGGCGTTGGCCAGCTTGCTGTCAGGCCCGAGCTCGGCCAAAAACACGGCCGCCAGGATGCCCACCGGCACAGCGATGGCCGCTGCAATGCCGACCATGACCAGGGTACCGACCATGGCGTTGCCGAAGCCGCCGCCCATTTCGAAGCCGGTTGGCGGCAGCTCGGTGAACACTTCCATGTTCAGCCGTGCGCCACCCCGGGTGATGAGCATGTACAGCACCGAAATCAGCGGCACGCTGGCCACCAGGGCGGCGAGCCAGGCCAGTGTGGTCAGCAGTACGCTGCGCAGCGCCCGGCCCTCGAGCTTGCGCTGCAGGCTTGGCAGCGCGGCCACTGGTGTAGAGAGATCGGTCATCAGCGGTTACCTCGTTGCGCGTAGAGCATGATCATCGAGCCCAGCACGTTCACCAGCAGCGTGATGAACATCAGCACCAGGGCGGCGTACATCAGCACTTCCACCTCGTTTGGTCCGGCTTCGGGGAAGTTCAGGGCCAGCAACGCTGCCAGGGTATTGGCCGGCGCGAACAGTGACACAGAGAGGGTGTTGGCGTTGCCCACCAGCATGGCCAGTGCCATGGTCTCGCCCAGGGCGCGGCCCAGGCCCAGCACCAGCGAGCCAAAGATGCCGGTCGCAGCCGAGGGCACCATGACTTTGAGAATCGCCTCCCAGTGCGTCGTGCCCATGCCATAGGCGGCTTGCTTGGTTTTCATCGGCACACTGGTCAACGCGTCCTGGGAGACCGCGGCGATGGTCGGCAGAATCATGATCGCCAGCACCAAGGCTGCAGGCAGCAACCCCGGCCCGCTCAGGGACGTGCCGAAGAACGGGATCCAGCCCAGCTCGCTGTTGAGCCAGGTGGTCAGTGGCCGTATGGCCGGAATCACCACATAGATGCCCCACAGCCCGTACACCACGCTGGGGATGGCGGCCAGCAGCTCGACGATGGTGCGAAACACCGCCGCGAGTCTGGCCGGCAGAAAATCCTGGGTCAGGAAGATGGCCATGCTGACGCCGAAGAAACCGGCGATCAGCAAGGCGATGAATGCGCTGTACAGCGTGCCCCAGATGGCAGGAAGAATGCCGTACTGGCCTTGGTTGACGTCCCAGACACTGCCCAGCAGCACGTCGAAGCCATGCTTCTCGATGCCGGGCAAAGCCTTGCGGCCGACCTCGTAAACCAGTGCGAAGACCAGTGCCAGGACCAGCACAACCCCAATGCGGGCCAGCGCCCGGAAGGTGCGGTCCACCAGCACGTCCCTGGCAGACGGCGGCCGGCAGGCGGAGTCGGGGTTATCCGGTAGGTCGAAGGGTGTGTTCATTGGCAGGTTCCGGGACAGGGTGCTGACACCCCGGCGTATCAGGCGCACGCCGGGGACGCCGGTATCACTTGATGTTGGCGGAGGCTTTGCGCACTTGCTCGACCACCGAAGGCGGCAGCGGGATGTAGCCCATCGAGTCGGCGATCTTCTGCCCTTCGGTCAGGCTGTACTCGACCATGTCGCGCATGGCCTTGGCCTTGGCGGGGTTGCCATTGTCCTTGCGGAAGATCATCCAGGTGTAGGAGGTAATGGGATAGGACTTGGCGCCGTCCGGATCAGGCAGCCAGGCCACCAGGTTTTCCGGCATGTTCACGGCGGCCAGGGCCTCGGCGCCACTTTCGGCATTGGGCACCACGTACTGCCCGGCCTTGTTCTGCAGTTGGGCGAAGTCCACCTTGGCCAACTTGGCAAAACCGTACTCAATGTAGCCAATGGCGCCTGGGGTCTGGCGTACGGTGGCGGTCACACCATCGTTTTTAGGTGACTTGATGAACTTGTCGGTAGCCGGCCAGTTGACCGTGTTGCCCTCACCCAGCTTTTGCTTGAAGTCGGCATTGATAGCCGAGAGGTGCTTGGTGAACACCGCTGTCGTGCCACTGGAGTCGGCACGCACCACGACGGTGATGGGGGTATCGGGCAGCTTGAGCTCCGGGTTGGCGGCCGCGATCTGCGGGTCGTTCCAGCGGGTGATGTTGCCAAGGAAAATATTGGAGTACACCTCGCGCGGCAGCTTGAGCCCTTTCGGGTTGCCAGGCAGGTTGTAGGCCAGCACGATCTCGCCGGCGGTCATGGGCAGCAGTTGTACGCCCTCGCCCACCTTGGCCATGTCAGCTTCGCTCATGGCCGAGTCGCTGGCGGCAAAGTCCACGGTCCTGTTCAGAAAATCCTGCACCCCGGCGCCGCTGCCCTTGGACTGGTAGTCGACGGTCACGCCGTCGGACTTCTTGCTGAAGTCCTTGAACCAGGTCAGGTAGATGGGTGCGGGGAAGCTGGCCCCGGAACCGGTCAGGCGAATGTTTTCTGCGGCGATCGAAGCCGATGTGGCGCAAAGGGAGACCGCAACGGCGAGTGCAGCAGACTTCATCAGGCGTATCATTGAAAGCGCTCCGTGTGATGGCCGGCACACTTTGCATCAGCTGTGTTACAGCTTTGTGACCACCGCGTGGCACCGCGCTCCTCTCCACGCCACGCCCTGCCCTGCGCCCCATTGAGCTGCGGCATTTTTTCAATGCCTTACGCTCACGTCCATGGAACACTCACCGTTTACCGCACTCCCACCCTTATCAGGGCAGCGGCCCTGCACAACCTGAGCTGGAGGACAAACCTGCATGAAGAAGATCCTGATGGTGTTGACGTCCCACGACCAACTGGGTGACACCGGCAAGAAAACCGGGTTCTGGCTGGAAGAGTTCGCGGCACCTTATTACGCATTCGTGGATGCCGGCGCCGACGTCACGCTCGCTTCGCCCAAGGGCGGGCAGCCGCCGCTGGACCCGAAAAGTGACGAAGACGATGCACATACCGAGGCCACTCAACGCTTCGCCAAAGACACCGAGGGCCAGGCTGCCCTGGCCGATACCGTCCCCCTTGGCGAAGTCGACCCTTATGATTTCGACGCCGTTTTTTATCCAGGCGGCCACGGCCCACTGTGGGATCTGGCCGAAAGCCAGGACTCGATCGTTCTGCTGCAGGCCTTTTATGCCGCCAACAAGCCCATCGCAGCGGTATGCCATGCACCGGGCGTGTTGAAAAACGTCAAGGCGCCTGACGGTCACCCTGTCGTCAAGGGCAAAAAAGTCACGGGCTTCACCAACAGTGAAGAGCAAGCCGTGGGTCTGACCGACGTCGTCCCGTTTCTGGTGGAGGACATGCTGCGGGGCCATGGCGCACACTATGCCAAGGCCGAAGACTGGGCGAGCCATGTGGTCGAGGATGGGCATCTGATTACAGGTCAGAACCCGGCATCCTCAGCAGCAACTGCCAAGGCATTGCTTAAACGGTTAGCCCAGGAACCCGGCGCCTGAGCATTGGTTTGTGCATCGCAAAGCAGCAAACGCTACGCAAAGGAATTTTTTGCTACAGCCCGAGGTCACAACGGTAGCGCACAGCTATCGCTTGCACCTCTGGCTGCAAGTCTACATCGGATGTTCCCTTTATTCAGCGTGCGCAGAGCCAGAGTATTGCCATGAAAACGTGCGAATTCCCAAGCTGTCCGACCGTTCTGCTGGTTGAGGACGAACCTATCATCCGTGAGCTGATCGCCATTGCCCTTGAGGACCTGGGCGCAGCGGTAACCAGCGTGGAAACAGCACAGGAAGGCCTGGAAATAACCTCGCGCTCGGCATTTTCGATGCTCCTCACCGATGTCCGCACCCCTGGTGCGGTGAACGGACTGGAGCTGGCCTACCAGGTGGGCCAGTCGCAGCCTGACACTCGCATCGTGGTCATGAGTGGTTATCACGACCCGTCAAGCTGTGCCCTCCCCTCTGGCGCTATATTCCTGCCCAAGCCCTGGACCCTGGATCATTTCATCGGCGTGATCAGTGATCAGCTCGCGCGTTCAGCTTCGCTTCGCGCTCAGCCTGCGGCTTGATCCAGGTTCAGCCAGTTCGGATCGACCGCATGCTGCCGATCCTTGGAAGTGAGTCTGCATCGATGCGGCCGAGCCGTTTCAGCGGGCGCCTTCCAGTGCCTGCTGCAACGACCGGTCAGCCAGTTGTCGAAGGTCCCGCCACTGCTGCCTAGCGATCACCCCGAGCCGCTTCATCTCGTCCGCCTGACGCAGCAGTTCCTGGTGGGAGGCACGGGGGCAGGCGCAGCGTGCCACGTGATCATCGAAGGTAGAAAACCAACGGTTGATTGCCTCCAAGTACATCAGGTCAATAGAAGGCTGCTCAATGAATGCCGTCATGCCGGTCTCCCTGGTGCTCGCTTTTTCAATCGAACCCAAGGAGTGACCGATGGTTCACTCCGGTTGGTAATCGAGCGAGCCGGCCTCACACGATACCCGTATGACCATCCAGTACCTGTCGCACGCGCCGTGCCAGATCATGGGGCTGGCAGGGCTTGGAGATCACATCGAATTCAGAGCCACCGATGTCGGTGCGTTCGATCGAGTTCTCCGCGTAGCCGGTGGTGAGCAGCACCTTGATCTGCGGCTGCAGGCGACGCACCTCGCGCGCCAGCATCACCCCATTCATGCCGCCAGGCATGATCAGGTCGGTGAACAACAAGTCATAGCGCTCACCCGCTTCGATAAGCTTCAGCGCTTCGCGTGCGTTGAGCACCATGTCGGCGTCGTAGCCATAGTTTTCCAGCACCATCTTGGCCAGCTCCGCAACGTCTGGACGGTCTTCGACGATAAGAATCCTCTCGGTACCGGAACTGCGCTCGACCAGCTTCACGGGCTTTTCCTGAATCGGGCTGGCTTCGTCCACCGGGAAATACAAGCGCAGCGTGGTCCCCTCACCCTCTTCGGTATAGATCCTGGCAGCGCCGCCGGACTGACGCGCGAAGCCATACACCATGGACAGACCCAGCCCCGAGCCCTTGCCCTCCTCCTTGGTCGTGAAGAAAGGGTCCATGACGCGATCACGAATGCTCGCAGGCATGCCGATGCCGTTGTCGGTAATGGAAATGCTCACGTAACTGCCCGGCAATAGGCCGTCGAAGGACAGATTGATGTCGCTTACGTGCACGTTTCGCGTTTCGATGAATACGTGGGGGCGCTTGCGACCGATCAGAGCGTCGCGAGCGTTCATGAAGATGTTCAGCAGTGCCACTTCGGCCTGGGTCGGGTCGATGCGACAGTTGCGCAAGTGCTCTTCCAAGTCGTATTCGACCGTCACCTGGGCGCCGAAGGTGCGCTCGATGATAGGGCTCACGTCATCGAGCAGATGATTGAGGTTGAGCACGCGGCCGTGCAGTTTCTGCTTGCGGGCAAAGGCCAGCAACTGCTTGGTGAGGGTACTGGCACGATCGACCGCCGTTTGCGCATGCCCGACGCTTCGGCGAATGCGGCTCAGGTCCGGCTGCGCCTTGTCGGTCTCGCTGGCCACCAGCCCCATGTAACCGCCCATCACTTGCAGCAAGTTGTTGAAGTCGTGAGCAATGCCGCCCGTCAACTGACCCAGAGCTTCCATCTTCTGCGCCTGACGCAATGCATCCTCGGCATCGCGCCGACGGCTGACGTCCAACTGCGAGGCGAAGAAGTAGATCAGGTCGCCACGCTCGTTGAAAATCGGCGAGATGAACAGCGCATTCCAGAAACTGGAGCCGTCCTTGCGGTAATTGAGCACTTCGGTGGCGATATCCACGCGCTTCTCGATCGCCTCACGGATAGCGTCGACCACCGACCGCTCAGTCTCGGGGCCCTGCAGGAAGCGGCAATTTCGCCCCATGATCTCACCGGATTCATAACCGGTCATTTCCAGAAACGCGCGGTTGGCAAAGATGATAGGATTGTCGTCGCGGCTGGGATCGGTCACGATCATGGGCATGCGCGTCGTTTGCACGGCAGCGAAGAACATGTCGTGCGGCAGGTTGGATATGTCTCCGGTCGCCTGATTGCTGACGCGGGCCTTCTTTTCCGTCACGTGACTCTCCTGGTTGGGCAATGGTGCAACTCGTCACTTCTTGACAACGCCAAGCGGTAAATTGCTCCGCCAATAGCGGCTGCTTACGAAACTATTGTTCGATGGCCAATGTCGATTCGTCATCTCCGGCCTACGCTTGCTTGTAAGCGGTAGATTCAACAGCCAACGTTGCCCAAGCCATGCCCCACCCACCCTGCCACGGATGCTGCACACCCTCTTGGAAAGCCATGACCTTATCTACGCGTAACCACGTGCGCATCACCGGTGCAGGCCCTGTCACGTTGATCTTTTCCCACGGTTTTGGCTGCGATCAATCGATGTGGAAGTACCTGTTGCCGCATTTTCAAGCGCGCTTTCGCATCGTGACCTACGACTTGGTTGGTGCTGGGCAATCGGACTTATCGGCGTACGATCGCGTCCGGTACGACTCCTTGGCGGGTTATGCAGCGGATCTGAACGAGATAATCACAGAATACGGCCAAGGCGCCGTGATTCTGGTCGGTCATTCGGTCAGCGCCATGATTGGTGTACTGGCGGATCGACAGCAACCTGGTCGCATTGCAGCTCATGTGATGGTCGGCCCATCGCCATGCTATATCGACGACGGCGACTACATCGGCGGTTTCAAGCAGGAGGATATCCACGAACTGCTCGAAACACTGGACAGCAACTACCTGGGCTGGTCGAGTACCATGGCGCCGGTGATCATGGGCGCGCCGGGCCAGCCTATGCTGAGCGAGGAGCTGACCAACAGTTTCTGCCGCACCGATCCAGACATCGCTCGGCAGTTCGCGCGTGTCACGTTCCTGTCTGACAACCGGCTGGATGTGCAGGGCCTGCCTACGCCCGTGTTGATTCTTCAGTCCATCGACGATCTTATCGCGCCAGTTTCCGTGGGCCAGTACCTCCATGCCGTGCTGCCCAACAGCACGCTGTGCCTGATCGACAACATCGGCCATTGCCCGCACATGAGTGCCCCTACAGCCTGCTCCCAGGCCATGGACGCCTTCCTGCAACCCTGGGCACCGGGGCCATGACCGGCGCGGGTGAGATACCGGCTGTCGACGCGTTGTTCGAAGGGGCACCCTGCGGCCTGGTGGTCACCACCGAGACGGGCGTGATCGTGAGGGCAAACCAGACCTTCTGCAAGTGGTTGGGCTACGCGCCCGAGGACCTGACGCAGTGCAGGTTTCAGGAGCTGTTGACCATGGGCGGACGAATTTTCCACCAGACCCATTGGGCGCCGCTGATGAGAATGCAGGGTTCGGTCGCCGAGGTTAAGCTCGAAGTACGGCACCGCACCGGTCACGTCATCACCATGTTGCTCAATGGCGTGCGCCGTCAATATGCCCACGGCGTGTTCCACGAGCTGGCGCTGTTCGGCACCATCGAGCGGGATCGCTACGAGCGTGAATTGCTCACCGCCCGGCGCCGCGCCGAGCAATTGCTGGCGCAGACCACTGAGGCCGAGGCTGCGTTGCAGCAGGCCAAGGCCGAGCTGGCCGACGCCTACCAGAGCGCCCAGCGACGCGCAGCCTTTGCCGAACAGATGGTCGCCATCGCCAGTCATGACCTGAAAAACCCGCTGACTGCGATCAAGATGGCGACGCAGTTGCTCGAACGCGGTGAGCACAGGGACAAGGAACGGCGTCTGCTGGGCAGTATCAGCCATTCTTCGGAGCGCGCCAGGCGCATGATCGCTGATCTGCTCGACTTTGCCTCGGTCAGGATTGGCCAAGGCATCACCATCTGCCGTCAACCGATAGACCTGTGCTCGACGGTCGATCAAAGCGTCAACGAATTGAGAGTCGCCTTCGCCCAGGCGCGCATTCGTCACCTGTGCAAAGGCAAGGGTCAACGTGCGCTGGACCCAGACCGCGTGCAACAAATGATTGGCAATCTGGTGGCCAACAGTGTGGCCTATGGTGACCTCACCCATCCCGTCACCGTTACCACTGATCTTCATGAGCATGGCGCCGTCATCAGCGTGCACAACCATGGCCCCTGCATTCCTGATACCTTGCTTACATCCTTGTTTGCACCTATGACTCGGGGCACGGACCGTGCCGACTCGGTGCGCTCTGTCGGGTTAGGGCTGTTCATCGTCAGCGAAATCACTTTGGCCCATGGCGGCGATGTCACCGTCGCTTCGGATGCGGCGCTCGGTACCACTTTCACGATACGCCTACCGTTACTGGCAGACTGAGCACGACGGCACGGGTATGCGCGTGTCCGCATGCCCGCCGAGCTTTTGACCTGAACTTTTGTTTGTCCTGTGGTTTCCCCTGCATAACACACTCGCCTTCGCAGGAGTTGAACCATGAGAGCATTGACGTACCACGGCGCACAGGATGTAAGAGTCGACACGGTTCCGGACCCTATCCTGCAAGACGCTGACGACATCATTCTGAGGGTTACCGCCACTGCCATCTGCGGGTCTGACCTGCACCTGTATCACGGCAAGATTCCACAAACCGAACAGGGTGATATTTTTGGCCACGAGTTCATGGGCGTCGTCGAGGATGTCGGCCGCGGGGTGACCAATGTGCAAGTTGGTGACCGCGTCGTGATTCCCTTCGTGATCGCTTGCGGCAGCTGCTTCTTCTGCCAGCACGACTTGTTTGCCGCCTGCGAGACGACTAACACAGGCCGCGGCGCCATCATCAACAAGAAAATCATTCCACCAGGTGCAGCGCTGTTCGGCTACAGCCATTTGTATGGTGGGATCCCGGGCGGTCAGGCGGACTATGTACGGGTACCCAAGGCCAACGTAGGCCCCTTCAAGGTGCCCACTTCGCTGTCAGACGACAAGGTGCTGTTCCTGTCGGATATTCTGCCCACCGCTTGGCAGGCAGTGACCAACGCGCAAGTGGGCCAGGGTTCGACAGTAGCCATCTACGGTGCGGGCCCCGTCGGCTTGTTGAGCGCAGCCTGCGCTCGCATGCTGGGCGCTCACACCATTTTCCTGGTCGACGACAACGACTACCGCCTGACGTTTGCCCGCGACGCTTATGGGGTAGTACCGATCAATTTCGAGCAGGACGATGACCCTGCCGACAGCATCATTCGGCTAACCCCGGGCATGCGCGGCGTTGATGCCGTCATCGATGCAGTAGGCTTCGAGGCCAAGGGCAGCACCACCGAAACCGTCATGACAGCCCTGAAGATCGAAGGCAGCAGCGGCAAGGCGCTGCGTCAATGCATTGCTGCCGTACGGCGCGGCGGCGTGGTAAGCGTCCCTGGTGTGTACGCCGGGTTCATCCATGGCTTCCTGTTCGGCGACGCGTTCGACAAGGGCCTGACGTTCAAGATGGGTCAGACCCACGTCCAGAAGTTCTTGCCAGAATTACTCGAGCATATCGAGGCTGGCCGGCTGCAACCTGAATTGATCGTGACGCATCGATTGGCGCTTGAGGAAGCGGCGATGGGCTACAAGATGTTCGACCAGAAAAAAGATGACTGCCGCAAGGTCATTCTGGTGCCTGGTGCGGCGGCGGGTACGCTGGCTCCCGAGGTGCCGATTTAAGGGAATTCCACGCTGTCTGTGGCCTGGCCCGCGGTTAGCGGGCCGAGCCCGGCTTCACGCGTGCATCAGGGTGCTCAAGGCCCCGACCAACGTGTCATGATCGAATGGCTTGCTCAGTACCATCCCGCCATGGGTGGGCCAGGTCTGCTGCTCAGGGGTGGGCGGTGCATAGCCAGTGATGAACAGCACTGGCAGCCGCGGCCTGATCCCCCTTGCAACGTCGACCATCTTTCTGCCATCCAACCCGCCAGGCAGTCCGACATCGGTGATCAGCAGGTGGATACGCGTGTCCGAGCGCAGCAATTGCAAACCTGCCAGGCTGTCGGCTGCTTCGATGACGACGTAGCCCATTCCACTGAGCGTTTCACTGACATACAGGCGCACCGACGCTTCATCGTCCACCACCAATACCGTTTCACCCGGCCGCGCCCGGTGATTCACTGCAGGGGCAACGCTGTCGCTGACCACACGGGCAGGCCCACCGTGACTCGGTAATTGCACAAACACCCGAGTGCCTTGCCCTGGCGCCGACTCGATGTGCACATGTCCGCCGGTCTGGCGGGCAAAACCGTACACCATCGACAGACCCAGCCCCGTACCTGCACCTAGCGGCTTGGTGGTGAAAAATGGCTCGAACGCCCGCGAGAGGGTTGCGGCGTCCATACCAATGCCCTCATCCGTGACGCAGATGCTCAGGTAATCGCCCGAAGCGATCTCGGGGTCTGCATCCCCATCGATGCGCTTGTCTGCCGTGCGAATGCAAATCCGGCCGTTACCGTCCATGGCATCGCGCGCATTGATGCAAAGGTTCAGCAATGCGTTCTCAAGCTGGACGGGATCGACCAGACACGTGTGCAACGAAGCGGACAACTGGACCTCCAGCTTCACGGAAGGGCCTACCGTGCGGCGCACGAGCTCAGCCATACCATCGATCAGCGCATGGACATCCGTCTGCACGGGCACCAGGGTCTGGCGCCTGGCGAACGCCAACAGTCGGTGCGTCAGCGCGGCGGCCTTGCGTGTAGCACCGTAAGCCACGGTCATGTAGCGTTCAACGTCCTCATGACGGCCCTGGGCCAGGCGAGACCTGATCAGGTCAAGACTGCCCGAAATGCCCGCCAACAAGTTGTTGAAGTCATGGGCAATGCCCCCAGTCAATTGTCCAACCGCTTCCATTTTCTGGGCCTGACGCAAAGCGGCTTCGGCCTCCTCCCGCTCGGCTACCGCCTGGGCAACACGCGCCTCGAGCGTTCGGTTGAGCTCAAGAAGTTGCTCCTCTACCTGCCTGCGGGCCGTGACGTCGATGGAGGATCCTACCAAGCCGATCACCTCCCCGTCGTCACTGAGCAGCGGTGCCTTGACCGAGAGCCAATACGTGGCCGACCCGTCTGGCATGTCCACCCGCTCTTCGACCTGCACGGCCGTCCCGCCAGCCATCACACGCTGATCGGTTTCCATCACCTGCCTGGCCTGCTCCTTATCCTCGAGGAACTCAAGGTCGGTCTTGCCCAGGTAGAATTCCGGCGGCTTGCCAATCAGCTGCGTGGCGCCATGATTGGCCACCAGCATGCGCCCCTCCAGGTCCTTGGCGTACACCACGCCGGGAACCGCGGCAGTGAAGGTACGCAGCAACGTGGACATGCGGTCGCGCTCGGCCTGGGCCTTGCGACGTGACTCGATGTTCATCAGCACACCAGGAAAGCGCACCGCAATGCCCTGCTCATCGAGCTCGACTCGACCGTTGGCTTCAACCCACCGATAACAGCCATCGTCCTGGCGGACCCGGTATTCACAGCGAAACGGGCCGCCCAGGGCCGTGGCCGCCTGAATGGCTTGCGCGACGCGTTCGCGGTCATCGGGATAGATGGAGGCAAACGCTTCTGCCAGAGGCATCCCTGTCAGGCATTTGGACAGCGGCAAGCCAAACGAATGCGAAAAACGCTCATCGGCCGTAACCCTGTCATTGGGTATATCCCATACCCACGTGCCGATGATCGCGCCCGCGTCCAGCGCAAGCTGCAACCGTTCTGCGGTTAACGCGGCATCATCCTGGCCACTGGCATCGATACCAGCGGTACGTTGATTCATCGATCGACCTCGAACTTCCTGAGTACAAGCACGGGCACCGGGCACCGGGCACGTCGCGCTGCGCAAAAGGCGCCTATCATGGGCCCCGCGGCCAAGAGTTGAAAGGCCTGGTCTTTATGCCAACTGAATAAAGATGGCGTATGACCCCAGCAAGACCCAGCACACGAGGAAAATCCAGGGTGTACGCAGCGAGAACAGCAAGGACTTGCGATGACCGGCCTGGGAGGTTTCGGTCTCGCTGAACAAGGGCGACTCGTCATAAGCCAGGCCCATCATGGGTTCGCTTCGCAGCAGATGGCTCTGTTTGAGCTGCCAATGCTCGATGATCTTGTAGGCGGCGTGAATACCTGGCCAGGCGTTCAGTGAACTGAGCACGCCAAGCAGCGCCAGAAACGGCGGCACCACCAACGTGAACATTTCACCCCAACTCTGATTGGTGTTGCCCATGGCAGATGCGTAGGCAATCACTAGAAATGACTGGGCAGCCAGATAAGCATCCGTACGATTGGCAAGGATGCTGGTCTCGTACTGGATTTCCTGTCGGTAGAAGTCCAGCCGCTCCTTGGGCGAGCCGAACATGCGGGCATTATGCTCCTGGATTTCGTGCTCCGGGGTGGCTGGGGTGATGATACGTGGCACAGTACGGCTCCTAGAAAGTATTCACGGGCAGGGACAATGCCCACGCGCCAGTCAACAGCGCTTGACTGCCGTTGACGTCGCGCGATGTAGCGAAGCTGGCTGAACACTGCTTTACGGCTTGTGCGCAGGCACATCCCTGGCGGTCTTCTGCGCCGTAGTGTCCTGTTCGGTGCCCGTAGACCCGTCTGGACGGTGAGCGTCATTGTCTCGCTCTTCTTCACCTGTGGTACGCGCTTGCTCAACGCGGTTGGCGTCCTGCTCATTCGATGTGCTCATGAAGACACCTCAGCCTTTGCTATGTTCAGGGGAAGAAGGTCCAGTGCCGCGCTTGATGCCACGCGGCCCCCAAATACCCCAGATCGCCAGACCCACAACAGGCAGCGCCAGGAGCAACAGCGCCCAGGCCGCCTTTGTGGCATCGGTCTTGTCACTACGAAACACGCTGACGATCGCCCACAAGTCCACCAGTAGAATGAGGACCGCCACGGCAATCCAGAAGTACGTCACAGGCTCGTTCATAACCGCTCTCCAGGTTTGATCGGTTTTTCAACCTCTTTAAAGAGGAAGCATGAAAGTCCTGCTAAGTTCAGCTCGATTATTGCGCGATGGACGGGCGGGCACACGTGCACTGAACCAAAAGCCTTGCGCTCGCGTCCACTGCAAAATGCTGCGCGAGTTACAGGTATGGTCACTGACCCGATTGAGTCCGTTTTCGAGTATTTGAAAAAACATGACCTTGTTCTGACCACTGCCGAGTCCTGCACTGCAGGCGCCATGGTAGCGGCACTGGCCGCCCTGCCAGGAACAGCCGAGGTGCTCGAGAGCGGCTACGTCGTCTACTCCCCCGCTGCCAAGCAGCGTCTGCTAGGCGTTAGCCCCACGACCATCGAGCGCTATGGCCTGACCAGCGAAGCGGTGGCCTGGGAAATGGCATTGGGCGCATTGAAAGACAGCAACGCTACCGTCGCCATCGCCACCACGGGCGTAGCGGGGCCTGCCGCGCAAGGCAAAATTCCGCCAGGTACGCTGTGTTTTGCCTGGGCATTCGCGGGTGAGCCGCTTGCCGTTTTTACCGGCACCCAACGTTTTTTTGCCGAGCGTGAAGAGGTGATGCGCCAGGGGGCAGTCTATGGGTTGTCGCAACTTGCGCATTATCACCAACGCTGGCTACGCGGCGAACGAGCCTGATCACATCTCGATGAATGAGCACCCGATGATTTCCAAGCATTATCCAGCGCCCGAAAGCGCTAATGCGCACCACCCTTTTTGGCCCGCCGGACGCATTAAGTGGTGTGCACTTTTGCTGCCCCTGGGTGTGGTAATGGCCGCAATGCCGGCCAGTACCTGGCTGATCGATACCCAGGCGAGCAGCGCCGATGGCAAGGTGCAGGTGCAATACAAACGACTCACTCGCAGCGCAAGCCCTGCCGATCTTACGATTGAAGTAAGGGGAGCGCCGAGCAAGCCGCTTTGGGTTCAGCTCGGCGGCAGCATGCTTCAGGAGGCGAGCATCGAAACCGTGCAACCGCAACCGCTGCGCATTCAAACCCAAGGGAAGGCAATGCTCGTTGAAGTGGCGACAGACGAAGCAGGGCTGGCCACGTTGCACCTCACCGTGCGCCATGAAGCACTTGGTCAGGTCACAGGTCACGTACGGGCCGGCGCCAACAGCGCCGTGCGACTATCGACACTCCTGTACCCGTAGCCCTGAACGGCTGAACACACACGCCTGAACACGAACACGCCGGGGCCCGTGCCACCGGCGTGTCGCCAATCTAATTCAGGACTTCTCAGTGGCAACCGCGAATTTCGTCATGTCCACCGCCGGCGCGACGAACTCCGGGCCTTTGCCCGAGACCCGCCACCGCACGTTGGTCAACCCATAGCGCTCAGCCATGGGTCGGCTGACTTTCTTGATCTTGTGCTGACCGAACCGCGGGATGATACCGACGCCTGCATCGCAACTCGCCCAGTGCCAGGCCTCGGCGTTGTCCATGCGTTCCAGTCGAATGATGAAAGTCCTGAATTCTCCGTGTAGCTCGTACTCGATTACATACAGTTGTTGTCCTGCCATTGGACTCTCCTCCATCAAACTCAGCCTAATGGAGCCAAAGGCGTAACAAAAAATTCCATTTATTTTGACCCGACAGTCATCGTCTTGCCGTTGCCCATTTGTGCCGAACTGTTGTCGCTTCGCTTCAGTCACACCTGTACAAAAGGTGCAGGAGCTGCAATGTGGAAGACGTATCTGAAAGCCCGCGGCAATGTGCCGAGCCCCAACGAGATACCGGTGGCTGGCTGGCGCTGGAGCAGTATGCGGCCCTTGGGGATGGGCGCTCGGTAGCACTGGTGGGCCTGGACGGTTCCATCGACTGGTGGTGCATGCCCCACATGGACTCCCCCCCTCTGTTCGATCGACTGCTCTCGCCCAGGACCGGCGGTTACTTTGCCATCACCCCAACCCAGCCCTATCAGGCAAAGCGTCGCTATCGCCCCGGCAGCAATGTGATGGAAACCGAGTACATCACCTCTACCGGCAGCGTGCGATTGACCGAATCGCTAAACAGCGGGCCTGCCGGGCGCTTACCCTGGGCGGAACTGGCTCGCCGTATCGAGGGCATCGAAGGGTCGGTCACGCTTGAGATCGCCATCGATTTTGGTACCCAGGCCGACACGGTTAGCCCGTACCTCACGCCCAACGACAACGGCTGCGTTTTTCACGCAGGCCATATTCTCGGGATGTTCCTGCATGATCAACAGATCAGCGTGCGGCGCAAGGACGACATAGGCGTGCGCGCCACACTCGACACCTCGCCGGGGCAACGCACCGTGGTGGCCCTGATCGCGGGGCGTGACGAGCCCTTGGTGGTGCCGCCACTGAGCCTGATCGATGAACGCATCGACGGCTCTGATCGTGAATGGCGGCAGTGGTCGAAAAGCCTCATCTATAAAGGCCCCTATCAGTCAGTGGTGATACGCAACGCGCTGGCGCTCAAGTTGTTGCTGTCATCACCCAGCGGTTCGATCATGGCGGCTGCCACCACGTCGTTGCCAGAGCGCATAGGCGGCACCAAGAACTATGACTATCGGTTCGCATGGATACGCGATGCCGGGTATACCATCGAAGCCTTCCTCGGCATTGGCGCTCAGCCTGAAGCCAAGGCTGCGTTTACCTGGTTGCTGCGCAGGCTGGCCGAGCACGGCGCGCAGGTCTTCTACACCCTGGACGGGGCCATCGGTGACTGCACACGCACCATCGACCTGCCGGGCTACAAGCAATCCCCGCCCGTAGTGGGCAACGACGCCCGCGACCAGTTGCAGCACGGCGTGTTCGGCGACATTTTCGAAACTGCCCGTTGTTTCATCGACACCGGCAACATCCTGGACGGCAGCAGTGCAGTGCTGCTGTCACGGCTGGCCGATCAATGCGCAGACCAGTGGCGCCAGCCCGATGCCGGTATCTGGGAGTTACCAGAAACGCGGCACTACACCCTGTCGAAGATCAGCTGCTGGCAGGCCCTGAGCCGGGCCATCGAACTGGCCGACGGCGGCCATCTACCCACAACCTGCCGGCAGCGCTGGGCGCGCGAGCGTGACCGTGTTTTCGAGTGGATCGAAACCCATTGCTGGCATGAGGGCCGCCAGGCGTATGTGTTCTACCCAGGCAGCGATCGGCTGGACGCAGGTATCGCCCTGGCGGTGCGCTTCGGCTATCCGGCGCCTGAGAGGCTGCAAAGCACCCTGGAGGCTGTGCAGCAAAGCTTGTCGGCAGGCCCCTTCCACTACCGCTACAGCGGTGCGGTCGAGGAGGAAGGCTGCTTCCTGGCGTGCACGTTCTGGCTGGTAGAGGCTTGGGTACTGCTCGGCCAACACGAACGCGCGCAGCACGCCTATGAAGCTGCCTTGCAAGGCCTTGCCCATGGCGCAGGCATCTATTCGGAGATGGTCGACCCTGGCACGGGAGAGTACCTGGGCAACCTGCCGCAAGGCCTCACGCACCTGGCGGCGCTGCGCGCAGCGTTGGCACTGGGTGGCCGCGCACCGTGTAGATGAGGGTACACGCCAGGCACGTCATCTGCGCAGCGGAACTGATGGCCTGGCGCTCGACTCAACCCATGGCAACCGTGATTACAACAACCTGCAGAGGTGATCCATGAACGCCATCGAATTGCTGACCCAGGACCACCAGTTGGTCAAGAAACTGCTCGAAGAGTTGTCTTCGACAACGGAGCGCGCGGTGAAAAAGCGTGCCGAACTGCTGGAACGCATCAAGCAGGAAGTCACTATCCATACCGCGCTGGAGGAGGAAATCCTGTACCCGGCCATTAAAGAGGCTGGCGGCAAGGAAGAGGAAAAGATGTACTACGAGGCCAAGGAAGAGCACCGTACCGTCGATTCACTGGTGCTGCCTGACCTTGAAGGCACAGACACCGGCACGGTCGAGTTTGCAGGCCGGGTCAAGGTGATGAAAGAGTTGCTGGAGCATCATATCGAGGAAGAAGAAAGCGAGCTGTTCCCTACGGCACGCAAGCTGCTGGGTAAGCAGCAACTCGAGGAGATGGGCAAGACGATGATGGCGCAGAAGAAACTGCTCAAGGGCAAGTCGGAGCAGCGAGCCGCGTGATCAAGCCTGCGCGCCCCCTCAAGGGAGCGCGCAGCTCACCCGCTATTCTGCCGGCGATTCGGCATCGACCATCGGCGGTACTGGGGCCAGGGCAAAGGCCCTGCGTTGTTCGGATCGCCGCGCGAACGGGCGAGCGGGCAGCGGTTCCAGCTGTTGTGGCGTACCGGTTTCAAGCGCTCGCTTGATCGCCTCGACTACCCGTACATCGCGCCACCCCTCCTCCCCGTCGGGTTCGGGCGCTACGTTGTTGAGGATGCAGTCGGAGAAATAAGCAGTTTCCCCAGCAAATTGATCCACCACAGGGTTAACGTGCACACGCGTCTCGCCATCGATGGTGGCCCTGTAGCTGATCGCCACCCCTTCCCCATAACCAAAGCACGGTGAAGCCTCGATCTCGCCCTTGGTGCCCAATAGCTGGAACCGCTCGGTAGACGGCAAGGTATAGCTGACGGTGAACTGGGCCAGTCGTTCGTCTTCGAAGCGCAGGCTCACGGTGACCGTGTCCCAGGTGTCCATGGTGCTGCCAGGCGAGCGAACTCCCATGGCCGAGACTTCGATGGGTTCGGCGTTGAACAACTGGCGAACCATGTTCAGGGGATAGGGGCCCATGTCGGGCACCGGCCCGGCCTCGAAACCATTCTGGGCACGGTGGTTATTGGGCTTGACCCGCTGCGTGAAGATAGAGGTGAACAACCTGGGATCACCGAAATCGCCCTTGTGCACCCGCTCGATCATGTCCAGCGTGCCAGGCTCGCAGTGTAGACGGTAGGCAACCATCAGCTTCGCCCCAGTGCGTTTCGAGGCCTCGATCATGGCCTTGCAGTCGGCTTCGCTGATGCCCATGGGCTTTTCGAGCAATACATGAATACCGGCTTCGAGCGCCGGCACCACGAATTCACGGTGACGGAAATTAGGCGTTGCGATGTAGAGCGCATCCGCCTCCCGCGCAGCAAGCATCTGAGCATACTGGTCGTAATGGTAGGTGCGCAGGGCATAACGCTCGCCCAACTGTCGGGCTTTTTCCTCATCCCCGGTGACCAGGACGGTAATTTCCGAGTTGTCGGTCTGCCCGATACCAGGCATGAACGCACCCTGGGAAATCGAGCCCCCGGCCACTACACCATAACGGACCTTGCGTGCTGTACTGGGCATGACATCCCTCCTCTTGATCACGATTCAAAGCAGTACCTCTCAAGTGGGCAAGCCAAGGCTGGGTGAGGTTCAAAAAAACGTGTGTGCCCGCGCTGTCATGGCCATGCGTATCCGGGTAGAGGATCGATCTGAACCCGTCTTCAGCTGGCCTGTCCCACGAACAAACCAAGACCGAGGACAGCGCGATGGAGGATTGGATCGATTGGCTGGAATGGCCGGCCATGGTGCTGACGGTAGTGGCAGCATGGTGCATAGGGTCGCGGCGACCCGCCCGCCGCAAAGTCGGCTTCTGCTGTTTCATTGCAAGCAATCTGTTATGGGCGGCCTGGGGCTGGCACGCCGAGGCCTGGGCGCTGATCATTCTGCAGTTCACGCTGTGCGTCATGAATCTGCGAGGATGGAAGAAGAATACGAGGATGGAGCCGGGTTGACGTGGATCTAGGTGTAAGTGCCTTTGCCGGAGCGCCGGGCCGGCCCCGGTAGCTGAAGGTGTCAAGTTGACTGTCAGGCGCCCAGCTCAAATCGTGGGGCCGCTTTGCGGCCCATTGCAGCACTAAGCCGCTGGCTTCAATTTCGGGAAAGCCCAGCGCATGCAGCAAAACGACCCCATCGCTTAGCGATCCAGGCGCTTTTCGACGTTTTCAGTCTGCTGCTCGATCGCCCGCGTCTGCTCTTCCAGTTCCTTGATGGATGTCGGGGTGATCGCCTTGTCTACGGCCTCAGTGGCCGGATCAGGGCGTTCCAACACCGGATCAGGTGACTGCTCGCCTTTTTGCGCTTCCTCAGAGGAGATCGGACGCGGGACTTTGTCGCCGGTGTGGGTATGAGTGTCTTTCATGGGCATCTCCAACTTCAACAGGGTGTCTTTATGAGCAGAGCGCAACGCCGGGGAAAAGTTTGATCCGCTTCGCTTAGCCCAGGTGACTGCGAACCGTCAACGCATCACCCACGGCGGCGCCACTGGCTGTGTTGTCAAAGATGCACCAGGTGATCGCCCCCTGAACATGGGTACGTGTCACCTGCGCGCCAAGCTGCCGTAAGCATGGATCGGAATAAGCGCTGTGATACAAAACCGGTACGCCGTGCAACCGCCAATACGCTATGCCTGGCCATCCTGAGGGCTGGCCATCTAGCGCGAATCTAGGCGGACTTGCCGCCACCTGTCCCACCTGAAGGTCAATCAGCAGCGTTTGCGCTGAACGCCATGTCGCATGCCTAGGTTCGACGACGACCGGCTTGTCGGACCGGCGGCGCAGCGCTTCGAAAAAACGCCTGGCTACCGCTTCGTCAAAGCTCAGCGACGGTGGTAGCTGGACCAGCAAGCAGCCCAGTTTCTCCCCCAACTCCCCGCATTGGGCCAGAAAGCTGTCCAACGCCGCTTCACACCCTTGCAGACGCATCTCATGGGTAATGGCCTTGGGTACCTTGACTGAGAAGCGAAAGCCCTCAGGTGTCGATGCGGCCCAGCGCGCGTAGGTTTGCGGCCGATGGGGCCGGTAGAACGAACTGTTGATTTCCACAGCGCTCAGGCGCGCAGCGTAGCGCTCCAGATGGCTGCCTGCCTCGGGAAAAGCCGGAGCATGCTCCTTGGGCAGACTCCAGCCTGCACAGCCTAAGTAGATCATCTCAGTAGTCCGTTGAACTCACTCAATGATGGAGCCGCTTCAGTGTCAGGACGTTCCACTGGGCAGATCGATGGAACACCCGGCAACGGGCTGGGCACTAACGCAGCACATCCCAGAGGAATCCAACATGACTGACCCCAATCATCCAGACCCTTATGTGGACGACGTACCCCACAATCCGGGTGACACCATTGGTACACCTGAACAGGCGCCCACAGAGCCGGCTCCGGAATGGCCGGAAGGCCAGGTGCCACCTGAAGAACAATCTGACGGCTGATCGTTTCACACCTGGCGGCGTACGCTGCGCCGCCGCAAACCACTGCAATCACCAGGAGGGATCCGATGAAGTTCGCGCAGTTCTGTCAGTGGCTATCCAACCAGGCTGGCCGCCCCAGCACATTCCTGATGGCCATCGTGCTCATCATCATGTGGGCGGTTTCCGGCCCATGGTTCCACTACAACGATACCTGGCAACTGATCATCAACACCTCGACCACCATCATCACATTCCTGATGGTGTTTCTGATCCAAAACACCCAGAACCGGGACAACGACATCATTCACGTCAAGCTCGATGAGCTGATCCGCGCCACTCAATCGGCGCAACGTTCGGTGCTGGACCTGGAGGCCATGGACAGCAAGACCCTGCGCGAGCTGCGCAAGGAATACCGTGCGCTGGCTGCGCGTACCGGCGCAACGCTTGAAGACGATGTGCCGCATCCATGAGGAGCCCTCTCAGCGCATCGCTGGACGGGGCCCCACCTGTTGTCAATCGTGGGCCAATCAATGGCCTACGGGCGCACGGTCCCTTACCCGGTCTGCACTGTTCATCTTCTTATGATCGATGTGCACCCACCCTCTGATAACCACTCGCAGGGCAATTGTTTTGCTCGACGCCTGACACCTCGAAATCTTTGCTAGAGGAGGCAAGCCTTCATGAGCGATCGCATCATTACACTCTTCACCGATACCACGTTCTTCGGTATTTCCATTCTGAACCTGTTACTCGCCGTCACTGTGGCCGTCCTGACGTTCCTGGTGGCCAGGGCCGCCATAAGCTTCGTACAGCGGCGCGTCAAGCACTGGTCATCTCACTCCGGTGCCTTGAGCCATGTGGTTGAGAAAGTACTGTCAGGCACCAGCAACTCGCTACTGTTCCTGGCTTCACTGTTGGTGGGGTTGAGCATGCTCGACCTGCCGGAGCGTTGGTTGAGCCGGGTCGGCAGCCTCTGGTTCGTCGTCGCCGCGTTGCAGATCGGCCTGTGGGTCAACCGTGCCATCGGTCTGGGCCTGGACCGCTACTTCACCCGCCATAATCCGGACGGTTCCCAGCAGAGCAGTGCCCTTGCCACGTTGTCGGCCTGGGGTGCGCGGGTATTGTTATGGTCGATCGTGCTACTGGCCATGCTGTCGAACCTGGGCGTGAACATCACCGCCTTCGTCGCCAGCTTGGGTGTCGGCGGTATTGCGGTCGCCCTGGCTGTGCAGAACATTCTGGGTGACCTGTTCGCCTCGCTGTCCATCGCCGTGGACAAGCCGTTCGAGGTGGGCGACTTCATCGTCATTGGCCCATTGGCCGGTACCGTCGAACATGTGGGCCTGAAAACCACGCGCATCCGCAGCCTGGGCGGCGAGCAGATCGTCATGGCCAATGCCAGCATGATCAGCAGCACCATCCAGAACTACAAGCGCCTGCAAGAACGACGCATCGTGTTCGAATTTGGTCTTTCCTATGACACGCCTACCGAGGCGGTGAAGAAGGCACCCGGGATCGTAGAGGAAGCGATCAAGGCGCAAACGCAAGCACGCTTCGACCGCGCGCACCTGCGGGGCTTCGGCAAGGAAGCGCTTGAGTTCGAATGTGTCTATATCGTGCAGGACCCAGGCTACAACCTGTACATGGACATTCAACAGGCCATCAACTTCAAGCTGCTTGAGCGGTTCTCGAAAATCGGCGCCAAGTTCGCCGTACCGGTGCGGGCCATCAAGGTCACGGCGCTGCCGCAGGAGGCGAACGTGCATGCGCAAGGGCGAGACAACCTGGGTATGCGGGGGGCTTGAGAGCGTCACCTGTGACGCTTGAACGTGGCAGCGGACCCGGCGGTCCGCTGCCCTGCCGTCTCACATAGGCTCATCACCATTGACCTTGCCCAGTTCGGCACCGGTCATCGGTTGCAGGTCGGGATCGGACATGGTCCTTAGCTTCATGGCCTCCACTGCGTCCGCACTGGCTCCATCCAACTCCACCGAAGCCATACCGTTACCGCCATCCACAGCCGGCTGCGGCTGATCTACATAGACCCAATCCTGACCTTCGTTCCACGATCCGCGCACCTCACCGCCGTGGGACATGTTGAAGTAAGTGCGGTTGAACTCGGGATCACCCGGCATTTTGCCTTGTGGGAAGTTGGGCTGAATGGAATGCAGCGCCTTCTCGAAAGACATCTGATGGGCGATTTCTCGGCTCATCAGAAAACCGAGCGCATCTTTGATGCCGGGATCATCGGTCACGTTGATCAGACGCTCGTACACGATCTTGGCGCGGGCCTCGGCGGCAATGTTCGAACGCAGGTCTGCCGTAGGCTCTCCAATGGTGTCGATGTAGGCAGCCGTCCAGGGAATGCCTCCAGAGTTCACCAGCGCAGCGCCACCACCATACAAAAGGCTGGTGACATGCGAGTCGTTACCCGCGCCCGTGAGTGATCGATACAGTTCACCCTCGGCTTCCACACCCTCGGCCAAACGGCCTTTGGCACCTTTGTTGAGCATGACCACAATCGACCCAATGATCTCGAGGTGGCTGAGTTCTTCGGTGGCGATATCGAACAACATGTCCTTGCGCCCTGGATCATCCTCGGTCACGGCCTGGGTGAAATAACGCATCGCGGCGGCAAGTTCACCCTGGGGCCCGCCAAACTGTTCGAGCAACAGGTTCGCAAGGCCGGGGTCGGGCCGGGAGACACGGACGGTGTACTGCAATCGTTTGTTGTGCATGAACATCGGTAAATCCTCATCATCGTGCCGACGCAGCGGGCGCCACACCGGTCGTTTCAACGTTGATCAACGATTCTCATCGCTAGGTCGGCCAGCCGTTTGGCCTGGTCGTTTGCCCCTCTCGGGGTCACACAAGTGAGCCCTGTGTTCTCAAGGGACCGACGCCCCACGGCCTATCGCGCAAGTAATTCACATCAGGCTGACGAAACGCGCCAAGCAATGGCGTGCAAGTAGTGGATGGGGAAAAGTCCATGGCGGCAATAACCCAAGGCATGTTCAATGGCGCGCGAACGTGCCGGGCGCAAGTTGTCCAAGATATGGCTTACTGGCGAGACTCTCGGCAGGTGGCCCTCGAATGTGCCGCTAAGCCGGTGAGCTGCACTGCCCACCGATTTCCTTTCAAAGCGTTTGCGAGGCACGACAGAGTGACTCAATGGCGCCTACCAGCTCGTCGTAGTGCACGGGCTTGGTCAGTTGCAGGTCGAAGTGCGCGACCCGACCCTCCCGGCTTGGCGGGCTGACCCCATAGCCACTCAACGCGATTGCAGGCGTCGCCTGATACTGAGCTTGTTCACGAATCGCCGTGATGAATGCGTGCCCGTCCATTTCAGGCATGCCGATATCGGTCAGTATCACATCGAACCGGTGCCCTCCCACATTCTCCAGCGCCTCAACCGGATTGAGGAACGTAGTAACGTGGGCGTCTTCCATTTCCAGCAGCATCCGCATGACGTCCACAACGTCCGCAGAATCGTCTACCAGCAAGACATGAACGCCCTTGAGCCTGCCTTCACTGGGCCCAGCGTCTGGGTTGGCTGCGCCCTTCCCAAGGGTGCGCTGCGACAGCGGCAGCTGGACACTGAATGTTGAACCAAGCCCCAGCCCCGCCGAGTGTGCGCTCACAGTACCGCCATGGGCCTGCACCAGTTGCTTGACCAGTGACAACCCGATGCCCAGGCCGTCACCGTGATGACGGGTGTGGTGGGGCTGCCGAAACAGCTCGAAGATGTCTGTCACATCATCTGCAGACAGGCCAGGGCCGTTGTCGCTGACAGCCAAACGCACGTTTTTTTCGGTAAGCGAGAGCTCGACCGTGACCCATGCCTGCGGGCCGCTGAACTTCAGGGCATTGTTGATCAGGTTCCAGATGATCTGCTCAAGACGCGTCGCATCACCATGAACCACCATCGGACCGCGCGGTTCGGGCAGTACGAGGAGGATACGGGCCGTGGGGTATTCCTCAATGGCCATGGCATGTATCGACTTGAGCATATCGCCCAGATCCAGAAGCTCTTTCTTGAGCATGAGCTTTCCGGTCCGCAGGCGAGCGACGTCTAGCAAATCATCGATGATGCGGGTCTGGCTGGTCACTGCGTCGTTGATCACGGCAAGCGCCTTGCCACCCTTGGCCGTGTACTGCACGGCAGGCAGTCGGCGCAATATCTCGGCATTGAGCTGAATGAGGTTCAGCGGATGCTTGAGCTCGTGCGACATGAAGGCGAAGAACTCATCCTTGAGCAAGCTGCTGGTACGTGTCTCAGCCAGGCGCTTGCCCTGTTCATCCTGCAGGTGCTTCTGCCCCGTCATATCACGGGCAATCTTCACGTACCCCGGGGTATCACCACGCAAGCGCGCCGTTTCCCCGCTGCAGTACAAGCGGCTCCCGTCGCGACGCAAATGCCAGCGCTCGTCTTCGGCACGCCCATTTACCTGGGCTTTGCGCAATTCGGCTTCAGGTACACCAGCAGCTCGATCCTGGTCCGTGAACAGCACGTCGAAATGGCTACCGGCAATCTGCTCGGCGCTGTGGCCGAAGATAGACTCCGCACCGCGATTCCACTCACAGATGACGCCGTTGCCGTCCAGGATGATGATGGCAAAGTCCTGGGTGCTTTCCGCTACCAGTCGCATGCGCTCCTGTCCCAGGCGCAGGTCCTGTTCAGCTTCACGCCGTTTGGTGATGTCGATGAACGTGAGCACCGTACCGTCGATGTGGTCCTCGCTCGAGCGATAAGGCAACAGACGAGCGATGTACCAGCGTCGGTCACTGCTACTGACCTCTCGTTCCCTGACGGTCAGCGATTGATGAACCGCAGCAGCGTCCTCGGTCATTTTCGGATAATCGAGCCGATGGGTGATATCCAGCAGCGAACGGCCCGTGTCCGTCTGGCGCATGCTGAAGATGTCCTGCGCTCGCGGCGTGAACCAGCGGATATGCATATTGCGATCCACGAACACTGTGGCGATGTCGGTAGAAGCGATCAGGTTGGCCAGGTAGTCGTTGATCTTGTCGGTTTCTTCGACCTTGCTCTTGAGCTCGAAATTGACCGTGAGCAATTCTTCGTTGATCGACTGAAGCTCTTCCTTGCTGGTTTCCAGCTCTTCGGTAGCCAAGCGCAGCTCTTGGTTGATGGCTTGCATTTCTTCGTTGGAAGCTTCTAGCTCTTCGCTGGAGACTTCCGACTTTTCGATGGTTTCCTGCAGGTGCAGCTTGGTGCGATGCAGCTCGCTCTCCAGGCTCGTCATCACCTGATTTTGATTTTGCTCGACGGGGATGTTGGCGGCGACATTGGCGCGGAAAATCCGGTTGCGTTTATCGACCGCCTTGAACAGCTCCGGGCACAGGTCAGCAGACTCCGAGGAGCCCATGAACAGGTAGCCGCCAGGGCGTAGCGCGAAATAGAACATCTGCAGCATTTGTTTCTGGATCTCGCGATCCAGATAGATGAGCACGTTGCGACACACGATCAGGTCTACCTGTGAGAAAGGCGGGTCGCAAAGCAAGCTGTGCCTGGCGAACAGAACCTTCTCACGAATTTCCTTCCTTACCCGGTAGTGATCGTTCTCCTTGGCGAAGTACTGGCGCAGGCGCGTGGTCGATACATCGGTGATGATCGCCTCCGGGTAGATCCCCGCGCGACCTATGGCAATCGCGCGCTCGTCGATGTCGGTGGCAAATACCTGCAGCTTGAGCAGAGCAGGCTCAAGTTTGCGGTGTTCGGCACACAGTATCGCCAGGCTGTAGGCCTCTTCTCCCGTTGAGCAGCCAGCGGACCAGATTCGCACGTCTTCACGCTTGTCCTCAGGGCCACCTGGGTTCAAGACAACGCTCAATACCAAGCGCTGGAGCGCCTCGAAGGCTTCCCGGTCGCGAAAATAGTTCGTCACACCGATCAGCAGGTCTTCGAGCAGGTTCTTTGCCTCATCAGGGTGCTGCTCAAGATGACGCAGGTAGCTCGGCAGGTCGGCCCGGCCAGTGATCTGCAAGCGGCGTTCGATGCGCCGTATGACCGTCGCGCGCTTGTAGTGCTGGAAATCGTACCCGGTACAGTTGCGCAGGGTCATGAGAATGTCCTGCAGCGCCTGCTCGCTATCCTCTCCCGCTTGCGCAGCGTTGGCTTGGATTCCGGCCTCTGCATCGGCGACACGGATGCTGCGCATGCCCATCCAGAAACCGAGCAGTTTTTGCGGTATGTCGGCTACCGGCAGTATCGCATCGACCAGTCCGGTGGCAATGGCAGCCAGCGGCATCCCGTCGAATTCGGCATCGGCCGGGCTCTGCACCAAGGTGATGCCACCTTGCTCCTTGATACGCGACAAGCCCACTGCACCATCACTGCCTGCACCGGAAAGCACTACACAGAAACTTCGCTGCTTGTGCACATCGGCCAGATCACGGAAGAACAAATCGATGGCGACATGCTTTCCCAAAGGCCGCGAAGAGGGACCGACCTTGAGGTGGCCGTCAGCCATGATCAGTTGCCAGGCAGGTGAAATGACATAGACGTGATCGGGCTCGATGGGCACGCAGCTGTTTACCTGTACGACCGGCATGGAAGTCGCGGCCCGAATGATCCCATCCGCGACGCGCTGATGATCGGGCAAGAGGTGCAGCACGATGACGAATGCCATGCCGCTCTCAGCCGGCATGTGTTCGAAGAAAACCTTGAGCGCGGCGATACCGCCTGCCGAGGCACCAATGCCTACCACCGGAAACCCAAGCTGGCTGGGTACGGTTCGATCTGTGTTGGCGGCGGTGCTGGACGGGCTGTTCATCGTTGGTTCCTGTCTGAAAACATCCACGAAGTGACGTGGTTTTCCTGTATGACCCCCGTCAAGCGCCGGAACACCCGCAAAAAACCGCATGCCCTGCCAGGCGGTCGGTTGGCACTTCATCGCCCTAGGGAAAGGCCCGTTCGTCGCCTACAGGGCACGGCGTGGTAGTGCAGCCTGACGAACACTACGAGGACACCTCATAAAAGGAGCTTCATCATGACAATGCTAAAACCTTCTTCCTTGCTGCTTGCACTCTGCCTGGGTGCGTCCGCGCCAATGGTCATGGCAGCTACCAACATGAACGATCAGCACACCCCCAGCATGCAGTCGGGTGATCACGGGACCATGAATGGCACCGGCGGCGCTACCGGTTCCGGCACCCCAGGGGACGGCATGGGTACCGGCAGTGGCACCGGAAGCAATGGTACAGACGCCACGGGTGGCGATGGCACAACCTCAGGCTCGGGTACCGGTAGTGGGGCGAACACGGGTCCCGGCGGCACCGGGAGTGGCTCAGGCATGGGCGGTACCGGGAGCGGCGACATGGGCGGTAGAGGCGACATGGGCGGCAGCGGGGGTACCGGTATGGGCAGTGGGACCGGGAGCGGCGGTACAGGTGGCGGTACGGGCGGCGCAGGCGGCTCGGGTGGTGGTAGCTGATCATCAGGGGTACTTGATCATCGCAAAGGCTCACCGAGCCTGATACCTGGAATCTAAGGGCTGCTTCGCAGCCCTTCCTGTAAACGGCAGCGATAGAGGCTCGAGGCTGGCGTGACGACTAAACCTAGACACGGCACACATGCCAGCAGCCCCGATCAGCGGCTCTACAGCACGGATATTCCTGCCCGCCTTGATCGACTGCCATGGACCCGGTTTCACACGTTGCTGGTGGTGGCGCTTGGCATCACGTGGCTACTGGACGGCCTGGAAGTCACTCTTGCCGGGTCACTGGCCGGCGCCCTGAAGGACAGCCCTGCTCTGGCCATGAGCAACCGCGACGTTGGTCTGGCTGGCGCCATCTACATCGCAGGGGCGGTGCTCGGCGCACTCTTTTTCGGATGGCTGACCGACCGCCTGGGCCGGCGCAAACTGTTCTTCATCACCCTGGCGCTCTACATCGGGGCCACCGCAGCCACGGCATTTTCCTGGAACCTGTGGAGCTTTCTGGCATTTCGCTTTCTCACAGGCGCGGGCATTGGTGGGGAATATACGGCCATCAATTCGACCATCCAGGAGTTCACCCCAGCGCGCTACAGGGGCTGGGTCGATCTGACCATCAACGGCACATTCTGGCTCGGCGCTGCGCTGGGTGCAGTGGGCGCCATTGTGCTTCTGGACCCGTCGATCGCGAACGGCGACCTCGGATGGCGCCTCTGTTTCGGCACCGGCGCCGCGTTGGGATTGCTGATCATGCTGATGCGGCTGTGGGTGCCGGAGAGCCCGCGGTGGCTGATGATTCACGATCAGCCCGAAGCTGCTGAGCGTATAGTGGCCGATATCGAGCGCAAGTGCCGCGCTCAAGGCTTGAGACTGCCTGCGGTAGATGTTCCGCCCCTGCAATTGCGTGCCAGGCATCACACGCCTTTGCCCGAGATATTTCACAGCCTGTTCGTGGTCCACAGACGCCGGGCCATGGTAGGCCTGACGCTGCTCACGGCGCAGGCGTTTTTCTACAATGCCATCTTCTTCACCTATGCCCTGGTGCTGACCGATTTCTACGATGTGCCCTCCTCCAGCGTTGGCTGGTATGTCCTGCCGTTCGCGCTCGGCAACTTCTGTGGCCCGCTGTTGCTCGGGCGGCTGTTCGATGTGCTGGGGCGGCGCATCATGATCAGCGCCACGTATGCCCTGTCGGGCATACTGCTGACCCTGAGCGGCTACCTGTTCGAACAGGGGATGATCGATGCCATCGAGCAAACGATCGCCTGGATGGTGATCTTTTTCTTCGCATCGGCTGCGGCCAGCTCTGCCTACCTTACTGTCGCAGAAACCTTCCCGCTGGAGATCCGCGCTCTGGCCATTGCCGTGTTCTATGCATTCGGCACAGGGCTCGGTGGCATGGTGGGGCCGACGTTGTTCGGTGCCTTGATCGAATCGGGCGAGCGCACCCAGGTCTGGTATGGGTATCTGCTCGGCGCCGCGCTCATGCTGGTAGCGGCATTCGTTCAGGCCGTTTACGGCGTAGCCGCAGAGCGCCGGTCACTGGAGCACGTTGCCCGTCCCCTTTCTCAGGTGGAGTCCGCCGATTAAAAGGGCCACCGCCCGTCCGCCAACCGGCACTTGAGCGCGTGCTGGCCTTCAACCCTATATCCATCAGAGAGGAGCGGCGACCATGGCACGCGGCGACAAGGACAAGTACACCCAAGAGCAAAAGCGCAAAGCCGAGCACATCGAGCAAAGTTACGAGGACAAAGGGCTCTCCAAGGACAAAGCCGAGGCGCGCGCCTGGGCTACGGTGAACAAGCAATCCGGTGGGGGCGACAAGCAAGGTGGCTCTGGCAGCAAGACCAGCAGTACAGACAAGGAAAGCGCACGTTCGGACTCTGCCAAACGAGCTGCCAAGACCCGTGAGGGGCACGCGCGCAACAGCTCGGCTTCCCTCGAATCGCAGACCAAGGAAAGTCTGCTCAAGGAGGCACGCAGCAAGGACATCAAAGGCCGCTCGACCATGACCAAGGCCGAGTTGATCGAAGCGCTGCGCA
Organism: Pseudomonas sp. UBA5568; assembly: GCF_002425525.1. NCBI lineage: Bacteria > Pseudomonadati > Pseudomonadota > Gammaproteobacteria > Pseudomonadales > Pseudomonadaceae > Pseudomonas > Pseudomonas sp. UBA5568. The sequence continues at coordinate 69,961 of NZ_DIMK01000052.1, forward strand.
AGCACGGTTGATTTGCACGAACGGGTTATTCCGGTCGGCTGAACCGCTTCAAGTCCGTTGAAACTTTAGTATTCCCTGTCAAGTCCAGAACTTATCCGAGACGCGGCAGGAGAAGACAATGAGCGGCACTGTAGGCGATTTTCTGGTCGAGCGGCTGTACCAATGGGGCGTACGCCGCATCTTTGGTTACCCAGGCGACGGGATCAACGGTGTGTTCGGCGCCCTGAACCGCGCGGGCGGCAAGATCGAATTCATCCAGGCCCGGCACGAAGAGATGGCTGCCTTCATGGCCAGTGCCCACGCCAAGTTCACTGGCGAGCTGGGCGTCTGCATCGCGACGTCCGGCCCGGGTGCTTCGCATCTACTGACCGGTTTGTACGACGCGCGCATGGACCATCAGCCGGTGCTGGCCATCGTGGGCCAGCAGGCGCGCGCAGCCTTGGGCGGTCACTATCAGCAGGAGCTGGACCTGGTCTCGATGTTCAAGGACGTCGCTGGCGCGTTCGTGCAACAGGCATCCACGCCTGAACAGGTACGTCATCTGGTAGACCGCGCCGTGCGCACGGCCGTTGGAGAGCGACGTGTGACTGCCGTGATTCTGCCCAACGATCTGCAGGACCTGCCCTACGAAGACCCGCCCCGCGCCCATGGCACCGTTCATTCGGGCGTTGGTTACAGTAAACCCAAGGTGGTCCCCTTCGATGCCGACCTGCAACGCGCCGCCGATGTGCTCAACGCCGGACGCAAGGTCGCCATCCTGGTCGGGGCCGGCGCGCTGGGTGCCAGTGACGAGGTAGCCGCAGTGGCCGAGCAACTGGGTGCTGGCGTTGCCAAGGCCTTACTGGGCAAGGGCGTGCTGCCCGATGAGCTGCCGTGGGTGACTGGCGCCATCGGCCTGCTCGGGACGGAGCCGAGTTACAAGTTGATGGCCGAATGTGACACGCTGCTGATGATTGGTTCTGGCTTCCCGTATTCCGAATTCCTACCCAAGGAAGGTCAGGCGCGCGGCGTGCAAATCGACCTGCAACCCGACATGCTCAGCCTGCGTTATCCCATGGAGGTGAACCTGGTCGGTGACGCGGCGCAGACGTTGCAGGCATTACTACCTTTGCTGCACGCGCGCCCTGATCACAGCTGGCGCAAGAAAATCGAGAAGTGGCGCGCCAGCTGGGACAAGACATTGACCAAACGCGCTTTGGTCAAGGCCGACCCGATCAACCCGCAGCGAGTGGTGCATGAGCTCTCCCCGCGCCTGCCGGACCAAGCGATCATATCCAGTGATTCAGGTTCGTGCGCCAACTGGTACGCCCGTGATCTGATGATCCGCGAAGGGATGCAGTGTTCCTTGTCGGGGGGCCTGGCCTGCATGGGTGCGGCCGTACCTTACGCCATTGCTGCCAAGTTCGCCCATCCGACCCGGCCGGTGATCGCCATGGTGGGCGACGGCGCCATGCAGATGAACAACCTCGCCGAACTGATCACAGTGGCCAAATACTGGCAGCAGTGGGAAAACCCCACGTGGATCTGCGCGGTGTTCAACAACGAAGACCTCAACCAGGTGACCTGGGAGCAGCGCGTGATGGAGGGCGATCCGAAGTTCGAAGCCTCTCAGTCGATCCCTGATGTGCCTTATCACTTGTTCGCCATATCGATTGGTCTTGAGGGTATCTACGTCGAGCGTGAAGAAGATGTCGCTCTCGCTTGGGAGCGTGCCTTGGCGGCCGATCGCCCAGTCCTGATCGAGTTCAAGACGGACCCCAACGTAGCGCCACTGCCGCCGCACCTGAAACTTGAGCAGGCCAGGAAGTTTGCGACCACCTTGCTCAAGGGTGACCCGGATGAAGCCGGCGTGATCGTGCAGACCGCCAAGCAAGTGCTGAGCGCGGTGCTTCCAGGCAAGAAATGACAAGGGCTTGGCGCTTGGGATGAACGTTCCGGGCGCCTGACCAGTCGCACTCCATAGACACAGCCTACTGTGCGCAATCGAACCGTGAGGACCTACCATGACTGCACTCCCTGAACAGGGCGCTGCACAGCAGACCCTGAACTTCACCCTCAATGGCCAACCCCAGGCCCTGACAGTACAACCCTGGACCACCCTGCTCGACCTGTTGCGTGAGCAGCTGGACCTGGTGGGCACCAAGAAAGGTTGCGACCATGGCCAATGCGGCGCCTGCACCGTGCTGCGCGACGGCCGCCGGGTGAACGCTTGCCTGACCCTGGCCGTGATGTGCGAAGGTGCCGACCTCGTCACCATCGAAGGCCTGGCCGAGGGTGACCAACTGCACCCCATGCAGCAGGCATTCATCAGTCAGGACGCCTTCCAGTGTGGTTACTGCACCCCTGGCCAGATCTGCTCGGCCGTGGGCCTCGCCAATGAAGGTCACGCCCATACCCGTGCCGACATCCGCGAGCAGATGAGCGGCAACCTTTGCCGCTGCGGCGCTTACAGCAACATCGTGGCCGCCGTCGAACAGGCCCTGCCGCTGATCAAGAGGGCCCGCACATGACCCCTTTCAGCTACCACAAGCCTGCCTCGCTGGACGAGGCACTGCGCCTGACCGATGCGTCCTCGCGTTTTATTGCAGGCGGGACCAACCTGGTCGACCTGATGAAGGAAAATGTCGAACGGCCCGAGCGACTGATCGATATCACAGGACTGGAACTTGACCGTATCGAGTCCTCCAACGCGGGCGGTGTAATGATCGGCGCGTTGGTCAGCAACGCGGACCTGGCCTGGGACCCGCTCATCCGCCAGCGTTACCCACTGCTGTCGCAAGCGATCCTGGCCGGTGCATCGCCTCAGTTGCGCAACATGGCAAGCACCGGCGGCAACCTGCTGCAACGTACGCGCTGCTACTACTTCTACGACACCGGTACGCCTTGCAACAAACGCGAACCCGGCAGCGGTTGCCCGGCACGCAGCGGCTTGAATCGCATTCATGCGATTCTCGGCGCCAGCGAGGCTTGCGTGGCGACTCATCCTTCGGACATGTGCGTGGCATTGGCTGCCCTGAAGGCCGTGGTGCATGTGCAAGGGCCCGCCGCCAAACGCCAGATTCCGTTCGCCGAGTTCCATCGCCTGCCCGGCGATACGCCGCAGCAGGACAACCACCTGGCGCCTGATGAGCTGATTACCGCCATCGAGCTGCCTGATCAAGGCTTCGCCGAGCATTTCCGCTACGTGAAAGTACGTGATCGTGCCTCCTATGCCTTCGCGCTGGTCTCGGTCGCCGCTGCCCTGTACATCGAAGGCGGGGTTATTCAGGAGGCCCGCATCGCCTTGGGTGGCGTGGCCCACAAGCCATGGCGCAACGAAGCTGTCGAAGCGATGTTGCAAGCAAAGGCGCCCAGCACCGAGCTCTTCACGCAAGTGGCCACTGCCCTGCTGCAAGGGGCACAACCCCTGAGCCAGAACGGCTTCAAGGTGCAACTGGCACAACAAGCCATCATTCGGGCATTGAACGAGGCCGCCGCCGGCGGCAGCCTCGAGGGGGACGCGCAATGAGCAAGGTAGTAGGAACCCCAGCGGACCGCGTCGACGGCGCAGCGAAGGTCACCGGCCAGGCACGTTATGCCGCCGATTACCCGGAAGAAGGCCTGCTGCACGGCAGCGTCGTTTCCAGCACCATCGCCCGCGGCCGGGTGGTCAAGGTCAACAGCGACAAAGCGCTACAGGTGCCAGGCGTGGTGGCAGTACTGGACCACATCAACCGTCCGCGCATTTCCAGCTACGACGATGACTACAGTGACGATGATGCAGCCGAGGGCTCACCCTTCAGGCCGTTGTTCAATGACCGCGTGTTCTACAGCGGTCAGCCCGTCGCACTGGTCGTCGCACAGACGCTGGAAATCGCTCGGCATGCGGGCTCGCTGGTCGAGATCGATTACAGCCAGGAAAGCCATGAATCCGACCTGGAAAAGGTACTGGGTCAAGCACACGAGGCGCCGGCTGAAACACCTGAGCCCCGTGGTGACTTCCCAGGCCGGTATGCCAGCGCCCCTACCCGCGTGGACGCCACCTACTGGACGGCCAACGAACACCACAACCCGATGGAGCCCCACGCCTCCACCGTGTGCTACCAGCTCGATGGTAGCCTGGTCATCCACGACAAGACCCAAGGCACGCAGAATTGCCAGGAATACGTGCACAACGTATTCGGACTGCCCAAGGAAAAATTGCGCGTCAAGGCAGCCTTCGTCGGTGGCGCCTTCGGTTCCGGCCTGCGTCCCCAGTACCAGCTGCCCCTGGCGGTCATGGCTGCCCTGCACCTGATGCGCTCGGTGCGCGTGACCTTGACCCGCCAGCAGATGTTCACCTTTGGCTACCGTCCACGCACACAGCAACGCCTGCGCCTGGCGGCCGATGAGCAAGGCCGCCTGTCTGCCATTGGGCATGACGCCATCGGCCAGACGTCACGGTTTGAAGACTTTGCCGAGCACGTCGTCGAGTGGAGCGGCATGCTGTACCAATGCGACAACGTCGCGTTGAGCTACCGCTTGGCCCCACTGGACGTCTACACCCCATTGGACATGCGCGCGCCGGGTGCAGGTTCGGGCATGGTGGCGCTGGAGTGCGCCATGGACGAACTGGCCTGCGCAACAGGGCTGGACCCGGTCGAGTTGCGGCGACGAAACTTCGCCAGCCACAATGGCAATGAGGGTAAGCCTTACTCGAGCAAGGAATTGCTAGCCTGTTACGCACAAGGGGCCGAGCGTTTTGGTTGGGCCAAGCGCCAGGCTGCGCCCGGCTCGATGCGGGACGGCAATCAACGCATAGGCTGGGGCATGGCCGGCGGTGTATGGGAAGCCATGCAGATGCAAGCCAGCGCCAAGGCGCGTCTGGGCTGTGACGGGCACTTGACCGTCAGCAGCGCCACCACGGACATCGGCACCGGCACCTATACCGTCATGACGCAGATCGCTGCCGATGCCGCGGGCCTCGACATGGCCGATGTCACGTTCCTGCTTGGCGACTCCTCCTTGCCAAAGGCGCCGTTGCAAGGTGGGTCGTTCACCGTGTCCTCCGTCGGTTCTGCCGTGCGCAAAGCGTGCCTGGAGCTGCGCAAGCAGGTTGTCGAGCAAGCCAGGCAACAGCACCAGAGCCTGGCCAGCCTGGACGATTCCGACTTCTTGATCGCAGGTGGCCAGGTGAGCGCCGGTGAGCATTCGTTCGCCCTCGCCGACCTGCTGCCCAGTGCCCAGCAGGCCTGCTTCGAGGTGCAGGTCGAGGCGGGCCCTGACGACAAGCGCAAGCCCTACTCCACTGCCACCCATTCGGCGGTCTTCGTCGAGGTATCGGTGGACGAAGACCTGGGGACCGTGCGCGTCAAGCGCGTGGTCAGTGCGGTGGCTGCAGGCCGGGTCGTCAACCCCAAGACAGCGCGCAGCCAGATCCTGGGGGGCGTGGTGTGGGGCATCGGCATGGCGCTACACGAAGAAACCCAGACCGACCATGCGCTGGGCCGCATCCTCAACCACAACCTGGCCGAGTACCACGTGCCGGTGAATGCCGACATTGATGATATCGAGGTGATCTTTGTGGAAGAGCACGATGATGTGGTCAACGAGCTGGGCTCCAAGGGCGTGGGCGAGATCGGCGTGGTAGGTGTCGCTGCGGCCGTGGCCAATGCCATTTATCACGCCACCGGCAAGCGGGTCCGTGAGTTCCCGATCACCTTGGACAAGCTGTTGTAAACGGGCCCTGCCCTCTGGAGTAATCGCATGCCACGCCTGGGTTTCGCCTGCATGTACCGACACCCGCACCGCAGCTTGTCGGTCAAGGAGCTGGAGACCATCGAGCGTACGTTCAACCCGCGCAGCACGACGCTGCGTTGGGTTTCGGGCGCCTCCCGCGAGGCGGCTCGGAACAAGTTGCTTGAACTGGTGGAACACAACCTCCAGGCCCAGCTGCGCTTGCTCGACTATGTGGCCCAGCTGCCCCAGGCGCTGCGCATGCTGCGCCTGAGCAGCGACCTGCTGCCGCTGTACAGCCACCCTAGCGTGGCCCACGTGTACCGCGAGGCCGACTTTCAAGCGCTGATGGCCGAACGTTTCGCCGCCATCGGTGCTTTCGCGCGCGCCAGGCAGATACGCCTGTCATTTCACCCTGGACAGTACTGCGTGTTGGGCTCGGACCGCCCCGAGGTGGTGGAGAACAGCCTGGCCGAATTCGAATACCATGCCGACATGATCCGCATGATGGGTTACGGGCAGGTCTTCCAGGACTTCAAATGCAATGTGCACATTGCCGGCCGGCTGGGCGGTGCGGGGATTCGCACCGTATGGCCACGCCTGTCCGAGGTGGCCCGCAATGTGATCACCTTCGAGAATGACGAGAAGACCTATGGGCTCGACGACTGCCTGGCGTTGGCTGACCTGGCGCCGGTGGTGCTGGATATCCACCATTGCTGGATTCATGAGGGTGACTACATCGACCCGGGCGATACGCGAGTTGAGCGGGTGATCGAGAGCTGGCGCGGCGTACGCCCCACCATGCACTACTCTCAGCCCCCGGAGCACCTGCAGGCGCTGGGGTTCGGGCCTGATCGCAAGCTGGTGATCGGTGAGTTGCTGGAACAGGTGAACAAACGCGATCTGTACGCCCACAGCGCTCGCATGTGGAACCGCTGGACGAACCGCTACGCACTTCAGTTTCTCGACAGGTTCGACATCATGTTCGAGTCCAAGGACAAGAACCTGGCCACGCTTGACTACTTCAACGACTACCTGGCTTGATCGGGCCGGGCAGGCCCTCAGCCGCTTCCGGTCAGGTCACCGGCCACTTCGCAGCCGTTGCGACAGCTGCACTCGTACTCGGCCTGTGCGCGAGTAGGCAGGTTCAGGCTCAGCCTGACCTTGTCCTGCGTGTCGTACAGGTCGTAGCCCTCCCCCAGTGATGATGGAAAGCCGAGTCGCCGTGGCAGCCATTCTTTTGTTTGCGGTACAGCTGGAACCACAACGAATCGCATCTGCATGATCATCCCTCACCGGCCGTTCCTTAGTATTAGTCACGCTAAGAGAAAGCATCAAGTAGACTCATGCATGTTTATGACGTTCATTAAGTCGTACGCGCAGGTAACTGGCTGTAAGCGCAGCTTTGACGCCTGGCCAGCGCTCCCCCTGTGGGAGCAACTGTCT
>NZ_DIMK01000051.1:0-2500 GCF_002425525.1 Pseudomonas sp. UBA5568
CAGCGCAGTGTGGTTCGGAACGCGCCGGGCCTGCTGCTCGAACAGCACATGGGCAGGCGCCAGGCTTGGGTACTCACCGGCGGCCATGCCCCAGTCCTGCACCGGGGCGCGCTGACGCCCCTCTTCGAACAGCTTCAGCTCGCCCAGGCAACGCTGGGGCGAGCCGTCGGCCATCTGCGCCAGGAGATGGGCCAGTTGGCTTGCAACCTGGGCAATGCACTCGGCACTGAACTGCGCAGCGTCATAGCTGTAATGCAACAACAGGTCGGCCCCGGTGCTGACGCTCAGCGTCAGCGGGTAGTTGTTCTGCTCATGGCTGTGCACGTCGCCAAAGTGCAGGTCACTGACGCCGCCCTGCTGCAGCGCCGCGGACACGGGGTAGTTTTCGAAGACCAGCAAGGTATCGAACAATCCATCGCCGCCCTGCCCGGCCCAGCGCTGCACATCACTCAGCGCGCTGTGTTCGTGGTCCCGGAGTGCCAGGTTTATGCCCTGTACGGTCTGTAACCAACCCGCCAGCGCTTGTTGCGGTTCAGGCCGCGCGACCACGGGCAAGGTATTGATGAACAAGCCGATCTGCTGCTCGATGCCCTGCAATTGCGTAGGCCGGCCCGCCACCGTAGCCCCGAATGTCACGCTGTCGTGACCGGTGTAGCGCTGCAACAGCAACAGCCAGGCGGCCTGCACGAGCGTGTTGAGGGTGACTTTCTGCTGACGGGCAAAGCCGTGCAACTGTTCGGTCATCGCAGCGTCCAGGCGCCATTTGAATTCGCCTTGCCCACTCTGGCCGGTGGCGGCGCACTTGAGCGCACGGCTGAGCCAGGTCGGCTCGTCAAGGGTGGCGAACTGCGTGCGCCAGAAGGCCTCGCTGACCCGTTTGTCCTGGCGTTGCAGCCAGCCGATATAGTCGCTGTAGCGCCCATTGAGGCTGTGTACCGCCTGGCCTGCGTAGTGCTGCAACACCTCGCCGAGCAACTGCGAATTACTCCAGCCGTCGAGCAGGATGTGATGGCTGGTATAGATCAGTTGATAACGATCATCCTCCGTGCGGGCCAGCGTCAGGCGCAGCAGTGGCGCCTGGGCCAGGTCGAAGCCTTGCTCGCGTTCGGCATCGGCCAGGCGCGTCAGTGCAGCGTCGAGGTCTGCATGGCCACGTAGGTCAATTTCACGGCATGGCAACTGCACCTGCTTGCGCACCCACTGCAGCGGCTGGACCAGCCCGCCTTGCCAGAGGAACCCGCTGCGCAATATGTCATGTCGCTGCACCACCGCCTGCCAGGCCTCCCGGAAACGCTCAGGCGCCAGCCCCTGGACGCTGACCGACAGCTGGTTGATGTAGTCGCCCCCTTGCTGCTCCAGCAAGCTGTGGAACAGCATGCCCTGCTGCATGGGCGAGAGCGGGTACAGGTCCTGAACGTCCGCCCAGGGCAGGCCAAGGGCGTCCAGTTGTGACGGGTCGAGCATGGCCAGCGGGAAGTCCGAAGGCGTCACCCCGGCACTGTCCGGTAGCAGGCAGTGGGCGACCAGCTGGTTCAGCTCGCGTGCGTAATCCTGCGCCAGGCGTTCGATGTCGGTGCGCTCGAACATCGCTTCGCTGAAGGTCCAGCCCAAGCGCAATTGGCCTGCGTACACCTGGCCGTCGATGCTCAGCCAGTTGCCCAGCGGCGCCTCGGCGCCCTGTTCGGCGCCGGCGTCCTCGCTGGCTGGCACGAACAGGGCGCCTTGATCGCTGGCAAAACTGCCGTCGAACTGGCCCAGGTAGTTGAAGGTGATGCGCGGCTCGGCCAGGCCGTTCAAGGCTGCCTGCGACTGGGCGCTGCCCATGTAGCGCAAGGCGCCGTAGCCGATGCCCTTGTCGGGGATAGCGCGCAGTTGCTGCTTGACGGTCTTGATCGTGTCGGTCACGTCACCTGCACTGTCCAGGCGCACCGGGAAGGCGCTGGTGAACCAGCCCACCGTGCGGGTCAGGTCGACATCGTCGAACAGGTCTTCACGGCCGTGCCCTTCAAGCTGGATCAGCGCCGAAGCCTGCCCGGTCCAGCGGCAGATCACGCGGGTCAGCGCGGTCAGCAGCAGGTCGTTGACTTGGGTGCGGTAGGCCGCCGGGGCTTGTTGCAGCAGTTGCCGGGTCAGCGTGTCGTCCAGGCGCGTGTGTACCGTACAGGCATGGCGCTTTTCAAGGCTGGCGTGAGGACGCGCGCCTGGCAGGTCGTCGACGGCGCCTGCGACCTGCGCCTGCCAGTACGGCAGCTGCTCGGCCAGGGCCGGGGTTTGGGCCAGTGCCTGCAGGCGTTCTGCCCAATGCTTGTAGGCCGTGGTCTTGGCCGGCAGCGACAGCGCCTGGCCTGCCAGGCACTGCGAGTAGGCCTGCTGCAGATCGTCGAACAGAATGCGCCATGACACACCGTCCACGACCAGGTGATGAACCACCAGCAACAGCCGCTGACTGCCATCGTCCAGCTCCGCCAGCACAGCCCGCAGCAGCGGCCCTTGGTGCAGG
>NZ_DIMK01000009.1:0-6157 GCF_002425525.1 Pseudomonas sp. UBA5568
GGCAAGACAGTTGCTCCCACACGGGGCTCAGTAGCCTGTAGATTGCACTTTTGTGGGAGCGGTCCTTGTGCCGCGATGGGCTGCGCAGCGGCCCCAAGTTCTCCGCCCCGAGCCGCAAATCTTCATCCCTCGCGCACCCCAGCCTGCCTTCGCCAACCACCGTCGTTGCCAGACAACATCCGGCCACCCATCCCTGCCTTTCATACGTAGGACGACTCCTACAAACCCATTACCGACATACTCATAGCTATTTGACACTATTCTGACGTCAGGCCCTTGTTCAGGGGTTGGCAACGTTGCCACCCTTGGCGTTCGGGATAACCTGACACCCACAAGGGGAATCGGCATGGGCGCGAGCAAGCACGGTGTGTTGGCCAACCTGGGCATGGCGCGCAAACTCGCGCTGGGCTTCACCCTGGTGTTGCTGCTGACCCTGGCGGTGGCTGCCATCGGTATCGCGGCGTTGCACAGTGTCGGACAGCGCTTTGACAGCCTGCGCGCGCTGGCACAATTCAATACCGACCTGTTGCGTCTGCGCCAGCACGAACAGGCATTTGCACTGCGCTCCGACATCAAGCAAGCCGAAGCCTTGCGCGCCGGCTTGCAAGGGTTGGTCGAGCGCGCTCGTGCACTGCCGGCCCTGGCCGCAGCCGAGCCCGAGCTGGCCGCCTATGGCCAGGCATTCGAAGCGTTCGTCGGCGCGGTGCAGGCCAAGGAACTGGCGCTCGATACCGCCAGCTGGTCGGTCTCAAGCGTTGCCAACAACCTCGACGTGCTGCAATCCGGCCTGGCTGATGACGGGGTGTATACCCTCAAGCAATCACAAGGCCAGCAGGGCGGTGAGTTCCTGGAGCAGGCCGCGCAGGTGGCGCAGGTCTCGCGGTTGATGCTCCAGGCCATGGATGAAGCCCGGGTGCGCCTTGAGAAAAGCCGCAAGGGCGAAGACGACGTCAGCCAGGCGCGCATCGCGCAAACGGTCGAGGCCGCCAGCCTTGTGGGCCAGTTACAAGCGGCTGTCACCGACAGTGGCTACCAGAGCGTACTCAACGAGGTGGCGGGGCACATTGGCAGCTTCTCCGAAAAACTCAACGAATACACCGACCAACTGGCCAGCGAACAAGGCCTCAAGGCGCAGTTGCAGGCCTCGGCCGAGCACGTCACAAGTCGCGTCGATCAGGCCTACCTCACCGAAGAGCGCGTGCTGCAAGGCGACTTGCAGCGCAACACGGTGGCCATCGCTATCGCCACCGCGCTGGCCTTGCTGGTGGGCGTGCTGGCCGCCTGGCTGATCACCCGCGCCGTGGTTGGCCCGCTCAAGCATGTGATTGCCCGTGCACAGCGCATTGCCGACGGCGAGCTGGCATTCGAGCCTGTCGCCCCGCGCCGCGATGAAGTGGGGCAACTGATGCAGGCCATGCAGCAGATGGCCGCCGGCCTGTCAGGCATCGTCAGCGGTTTGCAGCAAGGCATCGAGCAGTTGGCCGGCAACGCCCAGGCGCTGTCGGCCGTGACCGAGCAGACCAACCGCGAAGTCGGCAGCCAGAAGGAAGAGACCGAACAAGTGGCCACGGCAATGCAACAGATGACGGCTACCGTGCACGATGTGGCGCGCAACGCCGAGGAAGCCGCGCAAGCGGCGCAGGCTGCGGACGAGAAGGTCGATTCGGGGCAGCATGTGGTGCGCCAGAGCATGCAGCGCATCGAGCAGTTGGCCGCCGCGGCCGAAACCGCCAGTGCGGGCATCGAGAGCCTCAGCTCTGAAATCCATACCATTGGCGATGTGCTCGAAGTCATCAAGAGCGTGGCCGAGCAAACCAACCTGCTGGCCCTCAACGCGGCCATCGAAGCGGCCCGGGCCGGCGAGCAGGGGCGCGGCTTTGCAGTGGTGGCCGACGAGGTGCGTGCACTGGCCAGGCGCACGCGCCAGTCCACCGAGCAGATCGAAACCCTGGTGGCTAGCCTGCGCGGCAATGCGCAGCAGTCCGTCGCGCAGATTCGCGGCAGCACGGAGCTGGTGCGCCTGGCCGTGGCCGATGCCCTGCACACCGAAAGCGCATTGGGCAGTATTGCCGCAGCGGTGTCGTTGATTCAGCAGATGAACCAGCAGATCGCCGCCGCCGCCGAACAGCAAAGCTCGGTCGCCGAAGAAATCAGCCGCAGCGTCACGCAAATTCGTGGCAGTGCCGACCAGGCTGCGTTGGCCATGCAGGACAGCGCCCGGTCCAGCGTCGAGCTGGCGCAGCTCGGCACCGACCTCAAGGGCATGGTGGGGCACTTCAGGCTGTGATGGCGCCTGCCTGGCAGGGCTCCGCCGGCGGGGAGCCTGCCATGGGCGGGTGTCTTACGCCTTGCGTGGGTTCAGGATCAACAGGGCCAGTACACCGGCCACGATGCCCCAGAAGGCCGAACCGATGGAGAACAGCGTAAGCCCCGAGGCCGTGACCATGAAGGTGATGACGGCCGCTTCACGCTCGCGCGCTTCACTCATGGCTACCGTCAGGCCATTCATGATCGAGCCAAACAGGGCCAGCGCCGCAATCGACAGCACCAGTTCCTTGGGCAAGGCCGCGAACAGCGCTGCCAGGGTCGCTCCGAACACGCCGGCTACACCGTAGAACACGCCGCACCACACGGCCGCGGTGTAGCGCTTGCTCGGGTCTTCATGGGCATGCGGCCCGGTGCAGATGGCCGCGCTGATGGCGGCCAGGTTCACCCCGTGCGAGCCGAACGGGGCCAGCAGCAACGAAGCCAGGCCGGTGGTTGAAATCAACGCAGAGGCCGGCACCTGATAACCGTCTGCGCGCAGCACGGCAATGCCCGGCATGTTCTGCGAGGTCATTGCCACCACGAACAGCGGAATGCCGATGCTGATGGTGGCTGCCAGCGAAAAGTGTGGCGTGGTCCATACCGGCGTTGCCATTTCCAGGGAAAAGCCGCTGAAGTCCAGCAGCCCCAAGGCACCGGACAGGGCCGTGCCCACCAGTAGAGCGGCCAGTACGCAGTAGCGGGGGGACAGGCGCTTGACCAACAGGTAGCTGAAGAACATGCCCAGCACCAGCAAGGTGCGGTGCTGGGCGGCGACGAAGATTTCGCTGCCGATCTTGAACAGGATGCCTGCCAGCAGCGCCGATGCCAGCGAGGCAGGAATCCGCTTGACCAGGCGCTCGAAGCTGCCGGTCAGCCCACAGATCAGCACCAGCGCAGCACAGGTGATGTAGGCCCCGATCGCCTCCCCGTAGCTCACCCCGCCCAGGCTGGTGATCAGCAGCGCCGCGCCTGGCGTGGACCAGGCCACGGTCACGGGCGTGCGGTAGCGCAGGGACAGGCCGATGCTGCAGACCGCCATGCCGATCGAGAGCGCCCAGATCCACGATGATATCTGCGCGGTGGTCAGGCCAGCCGCTTGCCCGGCCTGAAACATCAGCACCAGCGAGGAGGTGTAGCCGGTGAGCATGGCGATGAAGCCTGCGACCACCGCCGAGGGCGAGGTATCTGCCAGGGGGCGAAGACGAGCGGAAGTGGCATCGGTCATGAAAAATCCTTGTAAGGGTGTACGCCGTGGTTTTCAGACTAACGCCAGGCGAGGTGACAGCAGCGATACAGCGATCATTGCTTTTAACCGTACAGTCGTTAACTATCAGGCGCTCTGGTATGACGGCATTGCAGGGGTAGGGGTGATGTACAAGGTTTACGGCGATTATCAATCGGGTAACTGCTACAAGGTCAAGTTGATGCTCAGCCTGTTGGGGCGGCCCTACGAGTGGCACGCCGTGGACATTCTCAAGGGCGAGACCGAGACGCCCGAGTTCCTGGCCATGAACCCCAACGGCAAGGTGCCGGTGTTGCAACTTGAGGACGGTAGTTACTTGTGGGAATCCAATGCCATCCTCAACTACCTGGCCGACGGCAGCGAGTTCCTGCCCGCCGAGCCGCGCCTGCGCACCCAGGTCTTGCAGTGGCAGTTCTTCGAGCAATACAGCCATGAGCCGTATATCGCTGTGGCCCGCTTCATCCAGTTCTACCTGGGGCTGCCGGATGATCGCGTGGAGGAGTACCGCAAGTTGCACAAGGGCGGGTACAAGGCGCTGCGTGTGATGGAGCGGCAGTTGCAGGTGACGCCGTACCTGGTAGGTGACCAGTATTCCATCGCCGATGTGGCGTTGTATGCCTACACCCATGTGGCACAGCAAGGCGGTTTCGACCTGGCGGACTACCCGGCCGTGCGTGCCTGGCTGGAGAGGGTGAGCAGCCATCCGCGGCATGTGCCGATGGTGGGCTGATTCACGAGTAACATGTAGGAGCGACCTCGCTCGCTGGCGGGTGCCAAGGCTGCACCCGCCACCGCTGAATCAACCCTTGCCAAACCGCTCATCCAGGTAGGCAATGATGGCCTTGGACTCATACATCCAGGTCACCTTGCCCGCTTCCTCGATGCGCAGGCAGGGCACCTTTATCCGGCCACCGCCTTGTTCCAAGGCCTGGCGGTGCACAGGGTCGTTCTTGGCATCGCGCAACGCCACCGGCACGTTCAGGCGGTGCAAGGTGCGGCGGGTCTTGACGCAGAACGGGCAGGCATGGAACTGGTAGAGCGCCAGGCCCTTGGCCGCCTCGTCCACGCGGGCCTGGGCCGCCGGGTCGCGCTTGCGCTTGGCCGGGCGGCTGGCCCAGTCGCCGAATACGATAAGCTGGCCGAGGCCAACCCGCAGGGCTTTGACGATCATGTACAAACTCCTGAAATGAAAAAGGCCGACCGGCAGGGGTCGGCCTGGGTGACGCAGCCGGTTACTTGATCAGGCTGAGGAACTCGCTGCGGGTGGCCGCGTTGGCGCGGAACTCACCCAGCATCACCGACGTGATCATGCTCGAATTCTGCTTCTCCACACCGCGCATCATCATGCACATGTGCTTGGCCTCGATGACCACGGCAACGCCGGCGGCACCGGTCACCTGCTGCACGGCATCGGCGATCTGGCGGCTGAGGTTTTCCTGAATCTGCAGGCGGCGGGCGTACATGTCGACGATACGCGCCACTTTCGACAGGCCCAGCACCTTGCCCTTGGGCAAGTAGGCCACGTGGGCCTTGCCGATGAAGGGCAACATGTGGTGCTCGCACATCGAATACAGCTCGATGTCCCGGACCAGCACCATTTCGCTGTTGTCGGAACTGAACAACGCGTTGTTGGTCACTTCTTCCAGTGTTTGCTCATAACCGCGGCAAAGATACTTCATCGCCTTTGCAGCCCGCTTGGGCGTGTCGAGCAGGCCCTCACGGGAGACGTCCTCGCCAATCTGGCTGAGGATCTCGGTGTAGTTCTGTTCCAGGGACATGGATCTACCTGTGGGAAAAATCGCAAAAACGAAGGTTACGGCGGCAAGGGCGGCGCTGCAAGCGCGGCGTTACTCGTCGCGGCCTTCGAGCATGGTTCGTTTGAGCATCACATAGACCGCGCCGGTGCCCCCGTGGCGGGCACTGCAGGAGGCAAAGCCGAGCACTTGCGGGTGCTGGCGCAGCCAGGTGTTGACGTGGCTCTTGATCATGGGGCGCTTGCCGTCCAGGCGTGCCGCCTTGCCATGGGTGACCCGCACGCAGCGTACTTCAAGGCGCGTCGCCTCGGCGATGAAATCCCAAAGCGTCTCGCGCGCCTTTTCCACGGTCATGCCGTGTAGGTCCAGGCTGCCTTCGAACGGTATCTGCCCAAGCTTGAGCTTGCGCAGCTGGGTTTCCTGAACACCGTCACGGCGCCACATCAGTTCGTCTTCGGCGCCCACGTCGATGACGAACTGGTCGGACATGCCATCGATGACCAATGCCTTGTCGCTGGACACGGTCGCCGACTGGCGCAGGCCGGCCAGTTTCTGGCGATCGGCCTTGGGCTTGCCGACCTCGGCACGGTCGTGGGTGATCGGCTTGACGCCGCGCACTTCGGCCTTGAACAGGGAAAAATCGTCGTCTTGCATGATGCCTCCGCGTGGGCGGCATAGTTTACGCGAGTGCGCGGCGGTGTGCAGCCATGGTGGTCGGGTGGGGAAGGGCGACGGTGGGCTACTAAGGGGGACGGTGAGCTAAGGGAGACGGTGAGCTAATGTAGGAGCAACTGTCTTGCCCGATTTATTTAAAATCTAGCCCGCCCCCCCAGGGGGCGCGCTTGTCGCGCGG